>CAZARS010000136.1:0-7217 GCA_964487625.1 uncultured Desulfobacca sp. | reverse complement strand
TCCAGCATGAGACCTGAATAATACGCACCGGCTACTTCTCTGATATAACCTGCTCCTGGCGCTGGATGTTCAATTCTGACATACCAAGAACCATTCGATTCGTAAGGTTGTAGTGGCTCTTGGAAATCGTATTCTCCTCTGACACATCTTAGCAAATTTACGCCGCCGACATTATCCCAATACCAATTAAGGTTGAAACGGTTAAAAACCTGGCTGGAAGGAATCACCGTTAAGTTATTGGCGGGATTTTCCAGCTTGATGAGTTTGCGATTTGAAGGGTAAGTAACAATAGAAGCACCGCCATGACAGACTGCCACATGCGGAACAGGCGTCTTTGAAAATATCCGTCCTTCTTCTTGTTCTGTAGTTGTAATATCTGCAAGCGAAAGAATATCGAAACTCATTCCTATTCGTCCACAATTATTTCTGACGGGTGGACTTCAATCAGTGCCAACCGTCCCTCGAGGACCCAGTTGTTTGGCAGCCGCTTGGTCAACGGTAGTGTGGTTTGATTGAATCTCACGTATACCGGGCTACTACCCCCCGGCGGCGTCCACTTAAAAGGCTCCAGGCGACCACACCGAGCCACAAAGAAGGAAATCAGAGCAGCGGCCTCGGCATCGGTCAGGTTCGCCAGGCCAATTTCGTGGATATACCGGGGCGCTGTCTGCAGCGTTACCCGTTGTTCCATGCCGGACGGAAATTCGGTTATTGCGTCTTTCCAGACTGGGGTTTTCACGTATGGATGATACGGTGTGAGGCTCAGAGTTTCCAGCTCGGAACTATTCCAAGGCATCTCTACCTCCTGATCTGTCTCATAGTCACGCCACGTTCAGCCAAATCTGATCCCACCACATTGAGGATGATCTGCCGCCCGGTCCCGGAGGCCATCGTGCGAGCCGCAATCTCGCTCACCATCGCCGGGTCCCAGACATTGATGATATGTACATCGCCCCGGGACTCTCCCTTGCGGCTGACCTCGTATCTATCCAAGGGGACGACCGCCTCCGGCCCCCGTTCGCCGATGACGCCAAGGGTCGGCCGGTCAAAAATGCCGCCAGTTGCGAACTGCGGAATCTGTCCCAGTGGATAGAAACCACCGGGCAGCACTCCTCCCTCGGCACCGAACCACGATTTGAACAGGCCGCCGATCCAGCCGATTAAACCGCCGCCCTCAGTATATACCCCCCCGCTGCCACCCCAGCCGCCGCCGCCCAGCCAGCTCTTGGCCATCCCCATGATACTCTGGGCCGCCAGATCAGAGAATATCTTGGTTAGGCCATTGAGGAGGTTTTTCAGCACATCAGCACCAGATTTGCTGTTGGTAATCAGGTTGTAAATCATGTTGCTCAGCGCATCCTGCACATTCTCCGCGGCCCGTTTCCAGGCGGCCTCCCAATCAAAGGACAGCCCCCGGGTGGCGTCGCTGATCTCCCGATTGATCTGCAAGATCTGGGAGCGTTTATAGGCCTCCACCAGGTCCGCCGGTATTTCCTGATATCTCTCCCGGATCGCCGCTACTTCCTGGTCAACCTGGGCCAGCCGCTCCTGCTGGAAACTCTTCGCCGCGGCCAGCCGCTCTTGCTGGCTGAGGCGCTCGGTCTCCATGATGCTGCGGTACATCTCCATGACCGTTGCCGCGTAGCCCTTCTCCGGCCCGATCGGCCACGCTGTGGGGGACCCCGCCGTCTCACCCAGAAAATCAATCTGGTCGGTGAAATCACCCTCCCAGCTCATCAATTTGATCGGCGACTTGGTCTTGGGCAGCGGTTCCATTTCCTCGAACTGCCGCAAATTCTCCCGCCGCCGCTCAATTTCCTTCAGCTTCTCAATGGCCTCATCAAGGCGTCCTTTGTCGGCTCCGAATAGTTCGCCTAACCCCAAGGTGCCCTCTTTATAGGCTCGGAAGGAATCAAGCAGCGTCTGGATCCGGCCCAGTAACCCGGCCACCGCCAGCAGCACCGCCTTGCCTTTGGTGCCCACCAGGATGAAGGCTATCAGCCCGATCTCCCGGATCTCATCGGGCAGGGAAGAATAGAATTTCCACGCCTCCCCCAGGAAGGTGCCGATATCATGCAGCACAGGCCGTAGATCCGCCAGCGTGCCTTTGACCGTGCGCCACACCTCGCTGACTACCTTGGCAACCTGGGCCTGCTTCTCCGCGGCCTGGGCGCCGGTCAGGTATTCCTCGCTGATCTGCTGCAAATACGTGATGATATCTTTATACACTTCCTTCCCGGCCACATTCAGCAGCCGGTCAATGGTCGAGCCCAGGGTTTCCAGCACCGACTCCCAGGTGTTTTGGATGTCTTTGCTGGCGATCTTGGCCCCCTGGAAGAGGCCCATGACCTTCTCCATGAACCCAGAGAAGCCGTCCTCTTTCCAGCCGGCGAGAATCTTCTGGAATTGTTCCTGGATCTCTTTTGTCTCCGTGGCGGTGATCTGGCCGGTCTGCTTCAGGCGATCAATGACCAGTTTGGCCATCGTGTCGGTCATCCGGGCATGCCCTTCCCAGAGGGCGTTCAACTCCTGCAGGACCTGCCCTTCCTGCTTGATCCAGGGGACCAATTGCTTTATCTTGTCAATAAATAACCCGATATTGTCTATCGTCTTCCGGTCAATGCCATACCCCCGGGCCACCGCCCATTCCATGACCTGGAGCATCTCCCGGGCATTGGCAAAATACTTAGCGCTGGCCTCCTGGGCATACTCCACCAAACCCCGAAATTGGCCCTTCATCCGATCATAATACGCCTGCAGCTCGGCCTCGCTCTGCGCCCCCCGTAGCGCGTCGGTGGCGCTGGCCGCCATGCGGATGATGGCCTTTTCATAGTAGTCAATGGACTCCATGCCTTTGGTGAACAGGCTCTGGGCCCCCCGGACCGCACCATAGAGGGCCAGGAGTTTGGCCTGGGCCATCGCCACCGAGGCGCCCATCTGTTCATAGCCTTTGGACGCGGCCGCCGCTTGGCCGCCGGCCGCGGCCAACCCCGTCCCCGATTGCTTGGCGGCCCGCTCCAGCTTGGCCAGATCTTCGGCCAGTGTCTTGATTTTAATGGTCCCCTGGTCATCCACCAGGATGGTCAGCTTAACTTCCGGCATTTTCCCGCCACCTCTGGACGTTTTCCCGGGCTACCCGGATCACCGCCAGGAGTTTCCGCAGAAATTGCAAGGGCTGCTGTACCCCCAGCCGGTCCAGCAGCCCCAAGATATCCAGCGCCACGCCCTCGGCGCCGGCCACAAGACGGTACACTTCCCACACCGCCGCATTTTCCGGCCACAATTCCGGCAGGTTGCACCTGTCGCACGGCGGCTGCACGCCGAACACCTCCTGATCCGCCCGACACTTGGCGCAGGTCAGGGCGTAGGGATCGGTGTAGTGTTCGGCGTAGCGGACAAATTTTCGGTTTCCGCTGCCTCCCTGGCCGCGGCCTCCTGCCGCTCCCGCACCCGGCCCAATACCCAGGCCAGAAACGGCGCCGACAGCCGCAGCAACGCTTCCACGTTCTCGGCGTTGCACGGGATCTCCTGCTCCGCCCGGCCCTTGACCCGCACATTGGTGAGGCGGCGCAACCCGGCCACCGTCAGCCCCTGCCAATCGGCCACCGCATACCGGGCCAGATAGAAAACCGTTTCCGGCGGCGCCTCTTCTCCCGTCGCCGTGTGGGCTCGGGCCACCGCCATGAGCCCCTGGGCCGCATCCGGCAGCCGCAGCAGGACCCGAAACCCTGCCAGGTCCGGGTAATCCGCCCACGCCGGCAGGAAGACATCATCCACTAAATCGCTGATCTGCATGGCCCCCCCCTCTACGTCAGCACCAGACTCCACTCGTCATCGCCGGCATTCATCTTGGCCCCGGCCGACACTTCCAGGGTCCAATAGGCTGTGCGTTCCCCCAATTTGATCTCTTCGATCTGGCACTTCGGGGCACTCAGGGCCACAAGGTTGCCCGCCGTACTCCCCAGGCCGGAGAGAGACAAGGCCTTGCCGGCAGTGCCCACCCACTGCCCGAAAAAGTCTTTGGTGGCTACGGTCACCATCTCCGGGTCGAAGGTAATCTTGGGGTCGCGCTCCGTGATCAGCGCCGCAAAATGGCCGGAGCTCTTGGTAACGTCATCCGCCAAGATCACCTGGTTGCCGGCGTCCAGCGTCAATTTGCTGATCTTGGCCGCATAGCTGTCGTAGGTGAAGGTCACCCCCAACAAGGTGGGCGGCTGCACCGTACTGTAGCTCACGCCGGACAGCAGCGCCCCGTCGGTGACGCTGTAATCCGCCCCGGTGAAGGTGAAGTTGATCAGGCCAGGTTTGCCTTTCTCCAACACCAGCTGGAAGGTGCCCCGGGCCCCCCAGATCTTCTTGATCACCCCGTCCATATACAGGGCCAGCGTCATGCTGGGGATACCGGTCGAGGCCGGCGCATAGGTGACGCTGGTGTTGGCCACAACGGTTTCGGAGCAGCCGCAGGCCTTGAGCAGTTTGCCCCAGGCCGGCGCCGTCCCGGCTGTGCCCGAACCGGCCAATTCCACTGTGAAGGTCAGTTTGGCGCTCCGGGCCCCTGGCAAACTCTCCAACTGCCCCAGGTTGGCCCGGACCGGATCCCGTTTATACCGCTCTACCTCCGGATCCGCCTTGGGCGTGAACACCAAAAAGGCATCGCTGGCCGACAGCGTCTCCGCGGTCCCTTCCACCGTCTCGATTTTGGCCGCCACTTGCGCCCGGTTTAACAGGATACCCATATCTATTCCTCTTCCTCACTCGCCTCTGGCCCCTGGACCCCGGCCTCTGGCCTCTGGCCCCTGGCCTCTGGCCCCTGGCCCCCGGCCTCGGTTCCCTCTTCCGGCAACCAATACGTTTTGGCTTCCCGCACTTGATATTCCTGCCTAAATTCTTCAGCCATATCATCCCTCGGCGATGTAATCGTTCAGCAATTGATATTGGGCCAGGAACAGGACCGTACTGGTGCTGCTGGCCAGCTTCACCTCCCGGCGCAGCAGCAGCGGCCTGATCTCCAGCCCCAAGGTAGTCCCCAGGAGCAGCCCCCGCACATCATCCAAGATCTGCATTACGCCCACCGCTCTGGCCTCATCCTGGCTCCGGTAACTCCGGTCGCCGACCAGGAGGTTAACCGTCACCTCCTGGTGATAGAACGGCATGGTGACCGCTTCATACTCCGCCTCGCCGATCTCCACCAAGATACCGGGGAAGCCCCGCCGGAATTGCTCCAGGGCGCCTTCCTCATCCAATTCGCCGGCGTACCCCTTGAGGGTTTTCAGGTAGGTCAGGCTGCTGAGCGCCGTCAGCACGGCGTTTTCGTAATCGGCCAAGGTATAGTTCATGTCTCCCCTCCCGGCCTATTTTCCCGTGAGCTGCTCCAGCCATTGCTGCCAGCGCCGGATGAAATAATCCCAATCGTCCCGCTGCACCAGCAGAAAGGGCCGGGCCGGCATCTTCCTGGTGCCTGCTTGGTGGAAGATGGCATACTTTACCCTGGTGCTCACTTCCACCCGGTCCGGGAAGGCTCGGGCCACGATGCTCCGCCGCAGCCGCCCCGTATCCGTCAAGACCTTCCGCCTCGCCCAGGCGGCTCGGCCCTTTGCCGTCATGCGGCCGCTCTTGGTCCAGAAGCTCTTGCGGCCCGTATGCCAGGCCACCTTGGCGGCAAAACTCAGGGGCGCCCAGCGGTCCGGCCGCCCCTCCGCGTCAAAATTCGCTTGGATGCTGGCCTCCAGCCGCCGGGCCATGTCCTGGGTGACGGGCAGCGGGTCGCCGATCCTTTGGGCCAACTGCCGGAACAGCGCCGCTGCCCCCCGGTCATCATAGAGCAGTTGGTATCGAACCATTACCACCCCGACAATTTATCCCGGTCAAAAACCCTGGCCTGGCTGCTCAGATCCGCCAGGCCGGCCCCCGAGACCGCCGCCGCCGCCTCCGCTGCCCCCAGCGTGGCCACACCTTTGGCGATATCTTTTAAATAGCTCATGGCGTCTTCGTACTTCTGGCGCCTGATCTCCGGCATCTGGTCCCGCCGGGAATACAGGTGGTAAATGGCCAGATCCACGCACAGGGTCTTGACGATGTCCGGCACCGGCGCCAACGGCACCGCATAGCGGCCGCCGCAATAGGCGTCAATAACCGCCCCGGCCTTGGCGATGGCTTCGGCGATGACAGCGGCATCCGGTTGGCTGCCGCTGTCTGTGGTCAGCTCCACCAACTCCGCCGTCGGGATCAATGCCGCCAGATCCGCCTGGGTGCAATAGGCCATCGTTTACTCCACTTCGATGCTCAGGATGGCATTGGCCGGAGCCGCCACGGAGCACTCGGACCAGCGGAACCCGATGCGGGTCATGAGCCGCCCTTGAAACAACGTGGCCGGGCGGTCAGCGTCTAACCGAAATAGCTTCGGGTTTGCCCCCGCCGCTTCATAGAAGACCATATAGTCGCCCTCCCCGATATTGGTCAGCCGCACTTTCCGGATGACCGCCTCGCGGGTCATCTCCCAATCGCCGCCGCTGCTGCCCAGATCTACCTGGATAAACTTTTTCCCGACGATCTCCGTAACCGCCATAGTTATCTCCACGGCCAGGCAGGGGAAATTTCCTCCCCCGCCCTGCTTTTAGGCCAGCCACGGCACTACCAACAGCTCCGCCGTGCCCCGCCAGACATTCGTCTTGGAACCGCCGGCCGTGGCGTCGCCCAGGACCACCTCTGACAGCAAGATCTCCTTGGCCTGGGCCTCCAGGCTGGGCGGCACCACCAGCAGGTTGGGCCGGATTCCCAAGGGAACGCCGTCGTCATTTTTGAACGCCATCATGGCCGCCCGGGCCGCGGCATAGTTGGCCGCGTTGAGGGTCTGTTTGCTGCCGTAGGCCAACTGCCAGAGGCCGTAGCCGGCCGCCCCGCGGTAATCCACGCCATAGCGGAACTTCCGCCGCATGAAGACCTGCTCATCGTCCGGCCGGTCCTGCCGCACCAACTGCGGCGCCGTCCGCATCTGCGCCACAAAGGGCTTGATGGCCCGGGTCGTATCCAGCAGATACCAGGCCGTGCCCGAGCCGCCGCCGCTGTTGCTCACGTTGGCCCCGGCCACCTTGTGGTCGGTATCAAAGAAATATTCGCCGTCGTAGCAGGTTGCGGCAAAACCGCCGGCCAGCAGCGCCGCCACCAAGACATCGGGATGCTGCGCCGCCGCCCGGCCCAGCTCCGCCACGATGGGGTTG
>CAZARS010000135.1:6765-7423 GCA_964487625.1 uncultured Desulfobacca sp. | reverse complement strand
GCTGAGCCAGGCCAGCCAGTTGTCCAAGATATCCCAGGCGCCAGCATCATTGCTGGTAAAGTAATATTCCCCCAACCTGTAGAAGGCCCAGAATTGACCGAGACAATAACCCACTTCCGGATAATCCGAACCATTGGTTTCACCTTGGATAATCTGCCAGCGCCCGGCCACTTCGCCAGCACTCATACCACGACCTTTATGGATGGCCAGATAGTCAATGCCGCCATTCAAGAAGGCTGAACCGTTGTGCGCCCCCACCTGCAGATTGCCAGTGCTTTGGTAAAAGATTGCGGTGCCAATATCAACCTCTCTGGAAAGAATCCCATCCACATAAATAGAGAGGGTGTGGCCATTTCTGGTCGCCACGATATGATGAAAATCATTATCAGCTATGGCAATCGTACCTAAGACAGAATTCATCGTGGTGCCATTGGTGGAATATTCAAAACTCGGATAATTGCTAGTACTCTTATGGAACCGCCAACTATAATTTCCTACTGTCCCAAGGTGCCCACAGATGGTCATCCCGGTGCCCAAGGTATTAAAGTTGACCACAGCTTCAATGGCAAAATCTTCCTTACCTAACCAGAAATCCGTCCCATTACAGTAGGCATATTTGGCAGCCCCAGGAAAAGTCTGGGAGGTGTTTCCCGGTTGA
>CAZARS010000135.1:0-6725 GCA_964487625.1 uncultured Desulfobacca sp. | reverse complement strand
TCTCCGAGTCGGCCAGGGTGCCATTAAACCGCCAAGCCGCCACCACTTTGCCATAATGGCGATACTTGGACCACCAGCAGAACCGATTGAAATTCTCTTCCCCGCACAAAGCGATGTTCTCTATATCGTTGCGGGTATGCACCGGCAGAATCGGCCCGATGGTGCCGCCGTATAGATCGTTATAGGCTATTTGAGCATCCCGGTGGAACTGAACATACGTGGTGGCCAGGTCCAACCGGTTGATTAAATACGGCGCCAGCGGGTGGGCATAGTGGACCAGCGACGGCCCCCGCCAGGCGTTCTGGCCGTACGGCCCCAGGGAAATGGCCAGGCGGGGCACATACGGATAGGGATCTTCAGCCTCAAGGTTGACGCCGACGTCGTCCAGCCACCAGGCCGGGGCCTGGTTCAGTTTAAGCGCTTGTTCCTGATATTTAAACTCCAGCAGCCGCAGCCGGGAAGCCCCGGCAAAATTGATATGGCTGCCGAATTTGACGTCTACCAGGTAATACGTGGCGTCCTGCGGCGGCAACGAGGCCACGCCGATATCCACCACCTGGACCGGGTGCGTCAGGCTGCCGCCGACCAACGGCATAAAATCCACAAAATTGCAGGTGACCCGCTGCCAGGTCTGGGCCGTGACGCTGGTATCCTTGTAAAAATAGTTCCCATTGGCGTCCTTGAGCTTGGTCCGGATGGTGACGCTGCTCTGGTCGGCCAGCCTAGCGTAGATCAGATAATTTATATCACTATAACTGGTTGAATCGACTTCGGCCGTATTTAATGCGGTCCAGGCGCCCCAGGCCAATGCCGTGGCGCTCAGTTTAGTTTCGATTTTTAACTGCGTGTAATAGGTGTCGCCTTCGATGGTCTCAGTGACCTCCCGGTCTGACGGAAAGGCGTAAGAATCGATCTCACTAGATGTGTTGACCCAGACCGTCCAGTTGGCCCGGCGCCGGTCCCGGTCGTCGATTATATTATCAATGCGCCGAAACTGGCTGGTGCTGACGACGAACTCAGTCAGCGCCTCGAACCGGTCCGGCACGGCATGGATAAACGTGTGCTCCGGCCCCCAGGGATCGAGGTCGGACGGGGCGGAGTCGTTGAGTATCACCTGCAGACGGCGGGGGTGCTGCTCGACGTGGCCCACGTAAATCCCGAACCAGTCGCCCGCCAGAAAATCCGTGCCGCCGGTACTCTCCCACCAGGCCGAGAGGCCGTAGCCCAACGAGACCGGATCGTCGCTGCTCCCGGTTGTTAAGCCGGCAACGGTTTCTATTTCTTCGTACGCTTCATTGAAGACGTGTTTGGTGAACTTGGCTATGCCAATGGCGCCGCCAGTGGTGATTTCCAAGCCGATTAAAACGTACGATGATGCCTTCGCCTCATCAGACAATATCATGACCGCAGTTCCGGTTGTGCCGGTGGAGTTGATTTTAATGGCATGATGCACCAGACTGACGGTGGCCCGGCCCCGTAGCCGGAACCTGACTTCGTCAATATCGCTGAACGGCGCCGCGGCCAGGCTCCAGTTCATGCCGTAGCCCCACCAGGCAGCAAAGCCGGAATGGCTGTATTCTGGCAGAACTACCCGCAAGGCCCGGGGACCGGCTGCGGCCTGGGCCTCGGTGGTCTCGCCGGAGTCGTCGTCCCCCGGATACAGCTCGATGGCAAATTTGTTAAACCCGCCGGCGCCGTCCACAGAGTTATGGTAGAGCAGATAACTGCCCCGATCCCAAAGGCTGCGCTCGAAGGTGTCCAGCACCAACGGCGAGGTCCGGGAGGCGGCATACGGATAATAGGCCTCCCAGAGAAAGTCTATGATATCCTGGTAATCCCGGCCCCGCTCCACCCCGGCAAAGTGCAGGACGGACATGAGATCGAAAACTCGGTCCACTGCGAAATCATAGGTATAATCCGCCCTGCCCCGCCAGGCCGGCCGCAGACAGGGATAAGTGTTCAGCGGGTCGTTTTTGGCCGAGGTGGCGCCGGTCAGATAGATGTAATAGACCTGCACCTCGGTGCCTACCGCTAACGCCGTTCCCAGCGTGATGGTGGTGATGGTCCCGGAATTGGCGTAACTGCCGCCGGTGTAGTAATTGGTCAGGTCGCCGCTCTCGGGCTCGGCCCAGAAACCGTTCCAGGGAAAGACGGTATCGGCCAGCCAGACGCCGCGCAGATAATACACCCGCCCGCCGCCCGGCATGGGCGTTTGCACCGCCACGGTGCCGTCCGCGGCCACCACCCCGGTATAACCGCTCCAGACGCCGGCCACCGCTTCCATGAGCGGGCAACCGCCCATTGCGTCAAAAACCCAGTTAAACTGACTGGCCCTGGCCCACTGCACGTCGCTCATGACTCCCCCAGATAGGCCCGGAGGTAGATGGCGCCACGGTCCACCCAAAAATCATATAAGCAGCGCCCAACGATCTCCCGGATGGCCTTGCCGGCCTGGACGTTTTCGAAGCGGCAGCCGATCTGATAGCTTAGGGTATCACTCCGGGCCAGGGCAAAGCTGGTGGCGTCGATATAATCGCCCAGCCCGACCTCGTGCAAGATATCCTCAATAATGTCCACCGGGTGGGTCGTGTCGTCCTTGACCACCCGAGCTTCGACGCTGCCGCTCTTGCCCTTGACGGTGATTTCGCCGCTGTCGGCCGAATAGCTGACGCCCGGGTAGGCGTCGTCGTCGGCCACATAAATACTGGTGATCTCCTGGAACGGGGCTCCGGGAATTTTGTAGCGGATCAACTTGGCGATGCAGGTAATTTCCCACTGGTCCCCAGCTACGAAATCATTGCCGTCGCCGCCGGTCCAGTAAACCTCCAGGTCGTTTTCCACTACCAGTGGTTCGACCGCCCCCGGGGCCACGATGCCGATTTTTTCCCAGGTATAGCCGCCGTCTTTGGACCATCTGAGTGTGGCGGCGCCGATTTCCCCGGTGGTTTCGGCTTGGATTAAATATACCTGGTCAACGCTGCCGGAATAGGCGGCGTCGTCCACAATATGCAGGGTGGCGCTGCCGGAACCGGTCTTGACGGCCGTGGCACTGGACGCGTCCGTGCCGGTGTTTTCCGCTTTAGCGTAATAATAGCCCCGCATGAACGGCTGTTTGGTCCCGTCCGCGGCCGGGGTGCCGATCTTTGTCTCCAAAGTCCGGCGCACTAAATCGGCCAGTTCCAGGGTGGCCCGGTGGGCCTCGTCCCAGCCGTGCGCCATGTCCGTGAGTTTCTCAACCTGGCCGACAAACTGGAGCTGCCAGGCGGTGGTGCGGTCGGGCAGGTCGAAGCCGTGATAGACCTTGACAAATTTCTTCCACCAGGAAACCGCCTGCAAATAAAAGCCGGGGCTGGCGGGCAACCACTGGCGGTTCCGGTTGTTCAGCACCAAAGACAAATCGCCGACGGTCATATCGGAAAAATCCAAAGCCATTTCCACGTTGACATCCCCGGCCGCGATGATTTCTTCTTCTGCCAGGGATAGCTGGCCGGTCATGGTGATATCCTCTAAATAGCCGGGGAACTCGCCGTCGCTGGCCCAAGACTCGTAGCCGCCGTCCGGGGCCTGGTCTACGGCATACATGGTGTAGGCGTCGGCGTCGCCGGGATCGTCCACGGCCCAGGCCCGGATGGATTCGGCAAGCGTGAATTTGAACTGGAAATACCGGGACAATTCGTATTCCTGCCCGGCCGCCAGGCTGACCCAGGCCGCAGCGCCGCAGGCGGCATAATCGATGCCGGTGCGCAATTGCACGGTAAGGTCGAGATAGCCGGCCTGGTTCGTCCAGGCCGGGACAACCCGGTTAAGATTGTCCGTGTGGGCCTGGCTGACCGGGCCGGTCCAGGACCCGGAGGTGTAATAGCCAGCCTGCATGGCCAGCTTGCCGGCCTCGCCGCCGTACTCGGTATTGACGTAGGCGCCGCTGCCCGCGGCCAGGCCGATATCCAGGTCGAAGGGGTAGACTACCGCTTTGAGCCGGGGCCGGGCGTGCCGGGACCGGGCTTCTTCTTGGAGATATTCGGGCGTGGCCGGGCGCACATTTACACCTCTTCCAGTTCGATGGAGCCGGTGTAATACTGCGGGTGCGACCGGGCAAAATTAAAGTTGCCCACCCACTGAAAGGTGCCGGTCAGATCGCCGTCTGCGTCTTCATAAAAATCCAGGTCAACTGCAGCCTGTTTTATTTCCCATAGCTGGTCCCGCTGGGTTTTATCAATAAAATTAAACTCCAGGACCCAGCGCTGTTTCAGGCCGCGCTGGTAGCTGCGCAGGGTGCCGTCCAAAGCGCGTTCCCGGTCGCCGAAATCCTGGTGCTCCACCTGGTAGCCCCAGGAATAATTCACTGGGAAAATATAGCTCTGCTGGGCGCCGCCCGCCGGGGTCCAGACGAATTTACCGTTGGCCATTTACACCTTCCTCCGGGATAATTTATCCAGCACTGGGGCAATGCGGCTGCGGATCAGGCGCTCCCAGTCCA
Source organism: uncultured Desulfobacca sp. (assembly GCA_964487625.1). GTDB lineage: Bacteria > Desulfobacterota > Desulfobaccia > Desulfobaccales > Desulfobaccaceae > Desulfobacca. The sequence continues at coordinate 2,248 of CAZARS010000135.1, read as the reverse complement.
GGTTGCTCACCGATGCGCCGTCCAGGGCGTTGACGTTGATATTGATGTTGACGCCGCCCCCGGCACTGCCGCCAGCCAAAAAAGCGTCCAGATTTTTGGGGCCGCCCACCCGGGCCACCTCTTTGCGAGATACCACCCGTTCCCTGGTCTGGGCGATGATGGGCACTTCATCCCGGCCCAGCCACATGCCGTCGTGTGCCCGGATCCAGCCGCCATCGTGAAAAAAACCGAACAGGGAGCCGAGACCGGAGAGCAGGCCGCCGCCCCGGCCGCCGCCGGTGCCGCCCAACCCGGACAGGCGGCTGCTGAAGCCGTCGCCGGCGGCGCCGATGTCGGCCCGGAAGGACTCTCCCGCTTCGTATATCGACGCGGACAGATTGGCCGCGGAGTTGTCCAGGGAAGCAGTCAAGCCCAGCAGGGAAGAATCAAGGGCGCTTTTCCAGCCGGGCTCATCGTTGAACCAGTCCGGCATGGCGCCCTCCATTTTCTGCACGTAGGCCTTTTCCAGTAGGGCGGCGGTGACGCCCAGCCCTTCAATGGCGACAAAATCGCCGCCCTTGCCCAGTTTCTTAAACGTGGCGCCGACCTGGGCCATTTCCTGATTTTTTTCCAGATAATCCCATTCGCCGGACCTGACGCCCAGCATGCCGCCGAACAGTCCGCCCAACAAGTTGCTGCCGCCGCTGTCGCCGGAGATGGTCTGCCCGGCCTTGGTGAAAGCCGTCCGCCATTGCGAGGCGTGTTTGGCGGACAGAGGCTTTGTGCCGCCTGGCAGGGTAACATTGCCGGAAGCGTCAAACCAGCCCAGCAGGGAAAACAGGGTACCGAAAATGCCGTCCACCTGGGTGCCGCCGGGACTGGCGGCCGACTGGCCAGCGGTTCCGGCGGTCGTGGTTTTGGCCGCGCCGGTCACCGTGGCGCCGTCCAGGCTCAGGTTTTCCACCGTCAAATTGGCCACCTGAATGGTCTCGACGGTCATGGTGGACAGCGACGATTCCGAGGCTGAGCCTTCATCGCCGCTCATCATGGCGGCCATGCCGCCGATGCCCAGGGCCGCCATCATGCCCATCATGGCGCCGCCGCCGCTGCTGCCGCTTTCCCATCCGGTACCGGCGCCGAACGTGGCGCCGCCCAGGTTGCCGAACATGGTTCCGGTGAATATGCCGCCCATGCCGGGCACCGCCATGTTCAGCACCGAGCCTAAACCCATGCCGATGAGGCCGACAATGGGCTTAATGACCAGTTGCTCTAAAATAGTCGAGGTTAACGACTTGAGAAACTTGGTCATGGCGTCTTTAAAACTGCCGGTTTTCCAGATGATAAAGTCGAAAAAGTCGCCCAGCAGGTTTTCTCCGGCCCGGGTAAAATCGGCAAAGATCTGGCCGCCGGCCCGATACATGTTGTTGGATTCGGCGAAATATTGTCTGGCGGCCGCCAGCATGCCATCATAGATGCTGCCGACCTCTTGGGCCATGCCTCTGGCCTGCTCGACTGCATGGCCATAATAATCATCGTCCAACCTGCGGCGTTTGCTATCGATCTCCTCATACGCCTTGCCATACTGCTCAGCAAAATCATCAATGTAACCCCAGGGGCGATGTTCGCCCCGTTTGGTGATCCGGGCGCCGCCGGTTAACTCAAGGAGGTCTTCAATAGAGCCGAAAGGATTGTCTGAATCCTCTAGGCTCATGATCTTGATGGGGGATTTCGTATGCGGCTCGCGCTCCATCTCATGAAATTGCCGCATATTGTGGAGACGGCGATAATACTCCTCCATTTCTTGAATATTTTTTTCAACCGTATCCTTGTTGCCGAAAATAAAATCACTGATTGACATGTGGCCGGTAGTCAGGGCTGCAATGGATTGCAGCAAGGTCTGGACGCGATCCAGCAAGCCCAGCACGGCAATGATGGCCATTTTCCCCTTGCTGCCCACCAAAAAGAAACCGATGATGCCAACTTCCCTGATTTCCGGCGGCAGCGAATTGAACTGGTCCCAGGCCCCGCCCAAAAAGCCAAATAGATCCGCCACCACCGGCCTCAGGTCGCTGAGGGTGCCTTTGACGGCCCGCCAGGATTCGCCCACCTTCTGGGCCAGGGCCTGCTGCTTCTCCAGGGCCTGGGCGCCGGTGGTGTATTCGTCCGCGATTTCCTGAACATACTTGATAATGTCCTGATAAATTTCTTTGCCGGCCACCAGCAGCAGCTTGTCCACCGTGGCGTTGACCTTTTCCAGGGTGGATTCCCA
>CAZARS010000134.1:0-7490 GCA_964487625.1 uncultured Desulfobacca sp. | reverse complement strand
GCCACCCCCGCCGCCTCCGAAGGTAGAATATCAGGTTTATTATGTGGCGGCGGACCGACTGAATCTCCGGGCCTGTCCGGGAATGGATTGTCCGAAGATTGGCATGCTGGGCCGAAACCAGGAAGTGGAGAAAGTCGGGGAGAACCAGGGGTGGTTTCAGGTGCGGGCTCGCAGCGACGGCACCTTGGGTTGGGTAGATGCCCGGTATCTTTCCAGTGCGCCGGTTCCAGAGACGGCGACCTTACCGGCCACCGAGGCGTCCCCGCCCAGACAGGTCAAGCCGGTGGAGGCTAAACCGGAAACCAAGCCGGAAACCAAAGTAGAGGTTAAACCGAGACCCAAGCCCAAACCAGCGGCGGCAGAGGAAGAAGAAGTGGAAGAGAAGCCGACCCCGCGGCGGCGTCGGGTGCCCGAGGCTGAAGCGGCGGAACCGCCAGAGACCAAACCAGCGCCCGCCCCAGAACAACCATCCGCACCGCCGCCAGCGCCCGCTCCTCCCAGCGAGCCGCCCAAGAAAAAGATACGGATTATGTAATTACCCTAAGCTTCCCAGGCCCCGGCCTGGGAATTTTTTTGGGGGAGGGGCCAGATAGCTGCAGGGGGAGGGGCTCAGAGCGGCCGGCGCTTTTCCGGCCTCCAGACTCACGATCCGCCGAGCCACTCCAGGGCGGTGGCGGCCCAGGTGACGCCGGCTCCGAAGCTGATGAGGATCACCTTGTGATTCTTCTTGATCTTGCCCTCCATCAGGGCCTCATGGAGGGCAATGGGGATGGAAGCCGCAGAAGTGTTGCCATAGCGGTCTACATTGACATAGACCTTATCCATGGGCATCTTGGCAAAGCGGGCGCCCGTTTCCAGGATACGGAAATTGGCCTGATGGATGATGAGGAAATCGATCTCTTCGCGGGTCATGTGGGCTTGGGTCAGGATACGGCGGAGGCTTTCCTGCACGGCCCGGACGGCGAACTTGAAGATTTCCGGCCCATCCATATACATGTAATTATTGACGGGCGTGGGCTTGGGCAGAAATGGACTGTTAAGGGCGGAAAACTCCGTTTTCAGATAGAGCTTGCCGTTGTAGGCCGAGGCCAAGAAGGAGGCCAGGAGACGGCTGCGGTCGGTGGGGCCGATGACCACGGCCCCGGCGCCATCCCCGAAGAGGATGCAGGTGCTGCGGTCGGTAAAGTCCAGCATCCGGGTGTTGGTGTCGGTGCCGATCACCAGGGCATAGCCGCCCTCATTTTTTATGAGATTTTCGGCAACATAGAGGGCGTAATTAAAGCCGGAACAGCCAGCTTGCAGGTCAAAGGCCGCCAACTTGTCATCCAGGCCTAGGCCATGCTGAATGCGAATGGCAATGGCCGGATACATATAGTTGGAAGTATTGCTGCCCACCACAATATACCGCAACTGATCCCATGGTATCCCGGCGTTGTCGAGAGCCTGGCGAGCCGCCGCGATGCCCATGGTGGCCACATCTTCGTCTGGGCCAGCCACCCGCCGTTCCCGGATGCCGGTGCGCTCCCGGATCCATTGATCAGAGGTGTCCACTAATTTTTCCAGATCAGCATTGGTCAAGACGCGCTCCGGCAAGTAAGCACCGGTCCCCACTATACCGATGGGCAAATCACTCACCGCACACCCCCTGATGAAATTGGCCACACTATATAGCGCCTCGTGGGAAAGTGCAAGCAGAAATTGATCCCAACAAGCTGTTGCGGGGGGCCCGCTGGCTCAGAGGCGTTGACAAATGCTGCCATTTTGCTAAGGTAGAGGCAGGATGGGTAGGGGTGGCAACAGGTCTGGCAGGGTGAACCTGCTTGTCTGGAGCCGTAGCCTCTAAATCGAAAGCGGCCATTACCAGGAGGGCAAAGATGATGAGCGAATTCGGCAAGATGCTGGTGATCTTTGGCCTGGTGTTGGTAGGAGTGGGGTTGCTCCTCCTTTTTGGCGCCAAGATTCCCTGGTTGGGGAAGTTACCCGGCGACATCACCATCCGCCGGGAGAATTTCACGTTTTATTTTCCCTTGGCAACCTCCCTTATCGTGAGTATTATCCTGACCTTACTCTTTTCCCTTTTCCGACGCTGAGGCCACCAGCGCAGGGAAAGAACTTGCAATATTCCCTCGGGCAGATATATTCATAGATTTAATATGTTGCCACAAGACATGATGATTATCTGTCCTGGTGGTGGCGGAGCGGGCGAACACCGCTGGAGGAAATACCACTGGGCTCCACCAGCGGCATCACGCCCCTGAGCAGCCGCAGTCACGAGGAGAACATTATATGCCGGAATTACGCAAAGATCCCATCATCTCCCGATGGGTCATAATTTCCACGGAAAGGGGCAAGAGGCCGCATGATTTCGTGGTGGAACCAGAGGTTACCAAGGGAGGCTTTTGTCCGTTCTGCCCTGGGAATGAACACACTACACCGCCAGAAATCATGGCCTATCGGGAGGGTGGCGGCCCCCCCAATTCCCCGGGCTGGAAGTTGCGGGTTGTTTCCAACAAATTTCCGGCGCTGGTCAACGAAGGCGAACTGGATCGACGGGGTGAGGGGATGTTCGATCTCATGAATGGGATCGGCGCCCATGAAGTCATCATTGAGTTTCCACAACATAACCAGACCTTGGCCTCTGCCAGCATTGTGCAGTTTGCTGATGTCCTCTATGCTTATCGGGATCGCATCCGGGATCTCAGTCGGGACCCAAAATTTCGCTATATTTTGATTTTCAAGAATCAAGGCCGGGCGGCCGGGGCTTCTTTGGAGCATAGCCATAGCCAGCTCATCGGTCTGCCCATCGTCCCGGAGTTGGTCATGGAGGAACTTGCCAGCTCGTTGGCCCATTATCGTCTCAAGGAACGTTGTGTTTTCTGTGATATGATCCGCCAGGAGTTGCAGCAGGGCGTTCGCGTAGTCTTGGAGAACGAGCTTTTTGTGGCCCTGTGCCCCTTTGCGCCGCGCTCCCCCTTTGAGACCTGGATCCTCCCGAAACAACACCACTCATCGTATGTGGACCTCCACGATTCACAATTTCCCAAATTAGCGGAGATTTTTTCCGAGACCCTTAAGCGGTTGGACACGGCCCTTAGTCGCCCCCCATATAATTTTATCCTGCACACTGCCCCGGTACGGGAAACCAATCTGGAATATTATCACTGGCATTTTGAGATCATGCCCAAGCTGACGCTGATGGCCGGTTTTGAATGGGGGTCTGGTTTTTTTATCAATCCGACGCCTCCGGAGGATGCGGCCCGTTATCTCCGGGAGGTGCAACCGGAAGGGACGCCGTCAACTTGATTGGCGGGTTCTTTTATCGAGGGGACGAGTAACCATGCGCATTCTCATCGTAAGTCCGGAGGCCAACCCCTTTGCCCGGGCTGGCGCACTGGCAGAAGTGATCTATGGTCTTTCCAAGGCCTTGGCCCAGGAGGGACATCAGGTCACAGTGGTTCTCCCTTTTTATCGACAGGTAAAGGAAAGTAAGCAGAAAATCGAGCGGTTGGATAAGACCCTGAGCATCCCCCTGTCCATTAAGACCTTAACGGCAGAGATCTATACGGCCTGGCTGACGCCCCGCTTAAATTATTACTTTATCGGTCAGGACAGCCTCTTTGATCGGGACGGCTTGTATGGGACCTCCTTCGGCGATTATCAAGACAATGCCGAGCGTTTCATCTTTTTCAGCCGGGCCGTGCCCGAATTACTGCGTACTCTGGAACTGGACTACGATGTCTGCAACTGCCATGAATGGCAGACCGGGATGGTGCCGGTCTACTTGCGCACCCTGTATAAGAACGTGCCGTACTGTCAAAACCTGGCCATTGTCTATACGGTGCATAATGTCGGCTACCAAGGCATTTTCTGGCATTATGATATGCCTCTCACTGGTTTGGGCTGGGAATACTTTACCCCGAAATTGTTGGAGTACTACGGCAAGATCAACCTGGAGAAGGGTGGTTTGGTCACAGCCGATATTATCACTACGGTCAGTCAGACCTATCGTCGGGAAATCTTGACACCGGAGTTTGGCTTCGGCCTAGAGGGAGTTTTTCAGGAACGACAGGAAGATCTGTATGGGATCTTAAACGGCGTTGACTATGAGAGTTGGGACCCAGCCCATGACAGGTTCTTGCCGGCTGTCTATACGGCTGTCGATCTCGCCGGCAAAGAGCTCTGCAAACAGGATTTAATCAAGCATTTCGGGTTGGACCTGGAGGTGACCCAACCCCTGTTGGGCATGACCACCAGACTGACGGAGCGCAAGGGCCTAGAATTGGTTCAGGCTATCCTGCCGCAGTTGGTGGAGGCCCGCGTCGGCTTCGTCCTACATGGCACCGGAGAGGAACGCTATCATTATGCCTTCAAGGAATTACAGAATCGTTATCCCCAAGCCATCGGGGTGGAAATCGGCTACGAAGCTGCCTTGGCGCACCGAATCATCGCTGGGGTTGATATCTTCCTCATGCCATCTCGATATGAGCCGTGTGGCCTGGATCAACTCTACTGTCTGCGCTACGGCACCGTTCCCGTCGTCCGAGCCGTGGGCGGCCTGGACGAGACCATTCAGGAATATGATCCTGCCACCGGTCAAGGCAGTGGCTTTAAATTTGCTGCCTATCAAGCAGAGGCGTTGTTGGCAGCTGTGCAGCGCGCCTTGCAGCTCTATGAGAACGGCCCGGCTTGGGACCAACTCCGCCGTCAAATAATGGCCTTAGAGTTTTCTTGGCAAGAAGCCGCCAAGCAGTATGTAACGGTTTTTGAAAAGGCCAGGCAAAAACGGCAGGCCCTGGAACAGAGAGCCTCATGATATGCCGCTGCAACGTTTAACTTTCCTCGTTCATCTCATTGATCTCTTTACCTCGACGGTTTCCTATGAAGAGCGCCTGGAGAATTTTGTCTACTTGGTGGCCCGGAATTTCCAGGTTGATCTGACTTTGTTTTTTGCTCTGGATAAGAACCGCGCCCGCCTATTTTTAAATGCCACCAGTCAGAAAACCGCTCTACGCCCTCGTCTGGAATGGGAGTTGGGTCAAGGCGTTGTAGGCCAGACGGCCCAGACTCGGCAACCGTTCATCTTGACGAGTCTCAATCCAGCCGACCGCCAGGCCAATCAGGCACTGCTCGAGCTCCTGCCGGATTGCCAAGCTATGATGGCATTCCCTGTGACCGATGACAACTTTCTCTATGGCGTTCTCTTGCTCATGCATGGCCGTCCCCGGGAATTTCTGGCCCACGAGAAAGAGACGGTTCTGATTGCTTGTCGGATGTTGGCCGGCAATATCCGCCAGGCCCTGCTTCATGAAGAAGCGAAAAAACGCATTGCCGAGCTCGGGGTCTTGTATGAGGTGGCCAAGGCCACGGGTTCTACCCGGGAACTGCCGGTCATCTTGCAGCAGGTGGTCAGCATCAGTGCCAAGGTCCTCAACGCTCGAGGGGCCTCACTACGCATTGTCGATGAGGTTTCCCAACAGGTCCATCTCAGCTCCGAGTATGGCATTATCCCCACCGACCTGCCGCCGGTGGGAACCCTTTTCTGTGAGAAACCCCTCCTCACGGGCGAACTCCCCTCCGTGACCTCGGAACTGAGTAATGCCAAGGGAGAAAAACATTATTTTGCCGGCATTCCCTTGAATTTGAAAGGTCATCTGAAGGGCATGCTTTGCCTGTATGACAAGATGACCACAAACCATCGTTATCAGCAGTTTGACCAGGAAAATATTCAACTGCTGCAGACCTTGGCCGGCATGGTGACCAGCAGCATTGAAAATGCCCTGGCTTTCCAACAGATTGAGGCCCTGGCCACCAAGAATGCCCGCATGGTGACCATTCTGACGGTTCTCCATGAAATTTCGGCTGTCTTAATGACCACCATTGAATTGGACAAAATCCTCACGATCCTGGTGCGGGCCTTGACTTATAAAAATGCCCTGGCCTATGACCGGGCCATCATCTTTCTGGTGGACCGGAAACGGCAAGTCCTGATGGAAAGTCGCCATGCAGAGCAGCTTACTGAACCTGTGGATATGCCCCTGCGCCAGGCCCTCTTGGCGGATCTGGAGGATGCCAAAGCCGCAGCCCCCATCGGGGACAAACCCATCGAAGTGCCTTTGCAGGTGGATCAAGGCATTCTGGCTCAGAGCGTCATCTGGCGCAAACCCTTCCACATCGTCCGAGCCGACCAACAGGCCCAGGTGAACCAGCAGATTCGGGCCCAGCTATCCGGCCAGGAATTTGTGGCGGTCCCGCTGTTGGCCAAAGGGGAGGCCACCGGTGTCATCGTCATTGATAATCACACCAGCAAACGCCCCCTGGATGAAGAGGATGTGCATTTCCTCATGATGTTTGCCAATCAGGCGGCCTTGGCCATCGAAAACTCCCGCCTCGTGGAGGCCATTGAGGCCAGCAGCAAAGAACTGACCCTGATCCGGGAGAGGATGTTGGAGTCAGATCGACTGGCCGCCATGAGCTCCATGGCCGAGGGGCTGGCCCATGAGATCCGCAACCCCCTCGTGTCCATCGGCGGCTTTGCCCGACGGATCAGCAAACAGGTGAAGCCCGGAGACGAGCTGAAAAAGTATGTAGACGTCATAGTTGCAGAAGTGGAACGCCTCGAGAAAATCCTGCGCCAGATGTTCGATTATACGGGAGATTCCTTGGGGCACTTCGATGAACATGAAATCAATACGTTGGTGGAGGATGCCCTGACCCTTATCCAGCGAGATCTGGAAAAATGCCACATTCAAGTGGTCCGGGAATACGCCGAGCTACCGTCGGTATATTGTGACGACCGGCAGATAAAGTTAGTCTTTTTCAATATCTTCCAAAATGCCCAACAGGCTATGGAACACGGCGGCACCCTCACTGTGCGGACGTTCCCCCTGGAGAAAAAGGACGGTTTATACGCCGCTGTGGCGGTCTCCGATACGGGTGGCGGTATCGCCCCAGAATTAGTATATAATATCTTTAATCCATTTTTTACCACCAAAGAACAGGGGACCGGTTTGGGTCTATCCATCGCCCAAAGGATTGTGTCTCGCCATTATGGCGATATCGAGATCAATAACGAATTGGGGAAAGGCATCACCTTCACGGTAACCCTGCCCATTGCCAAGTATTGCTTACTCCCGCCGAAAACTTCAAAGCCCGAGACTGCTAACTCGGCTCAAGTCGGGCAAGAGGAGGTTTGATATGAAAAGAATTCTCGTGGCGGATGACGAAATGAGTATCCGTTTGTTGTACAGCGAGGAATTAAAAGAAGAAGGTTATGACGTCATTACCGCGGCCAATGGCAAAGAAGCCCTGGAGATCGTTTCTCGGGAGCCTCTCGATTTAGTTATCCTGGATATTAAAATGCCGGAAATGAGCGGCATCGAGGTACTCCGACAAATCAAGGAGAAATTTCCCAATCTTCCGGTGCTCCTCAGTTCAGCGTATAGCGAATATAAGCAAGACTTTGGCACCTGGGCCTCGGAAGAGTATCTGGT
>CAZARS010000133.1:4670-7609 GCA_964487625.1 uncultured Desulfobacca sp. | reverse complement strand
TCGGCCCCTCTGTTTCCCGAGGCCGGCCGGGCGGTGGTAACCCTCCGGGTCTTAGGCCAAGGGCGCTATGAAGGGGAGATCAAAGGTGAGACCAGTGGGGCCGTCGCCCTATTTTCCGGCCATCGCCGGGATCAGTACCGGACCACCATGCAGGCGGTGAACGGCATGTTACAGCCCCTGCTTTATATCGAGGAATCCTGGGTGGGCAAAAAACACCATTACAAAGAATATCGCTTTGATTATGAGTAGCGGCGGCTGGAGATGTGGCGTCGGGGGAAAGACGGCGAACTGGAGCGCAAGTGGGAGACCGAGCTTACGGAATCCCTCTATGATCCCATTACCGCTTTTTATAATTTCCGCGCTGGAGGGTTCGGCACTTTAAAAGAGGGAGAAAGTCTCGAGGTGAAGGGCATCCCTTATCCACAGCCCGAAACCATCGTGATCCAGATGGGGCCCCAGGAACCCGGGAAGCGCCAGGCCACCATCACCATCCGCCAGCGTTGCTTTGACGATAATATCGGTCTGGTCCACGTTACCTTTGATGATGAGATGATACCCCTCACCGCCTGGACCAGGATCCCCCTTTTCGGCAAGCTCTCCGGCCGGCTGGTCGCTCGGTATTAGCTGCGCCCAGTCAGGGTGAAGAGAACTGGCCTGGTATAAGCAAGGGCCGCCTTTGTTCCCAGGATTATGGCCATGCCAAGGTGTACTTAGCTGGCTGTTTACCCTCCGGGCCCTTCGCCCCGCGCTGGTGGGGGGGGAGAGGGCAGGGTGAGAGGGGGAGCAAAATATCTTTTGGGTTGACCCTTGGTATCAGAGCAGGAACCGCCAACGGCGCTGCTGCCAAAGAAAAAGGGCGGTATTCCTTCACCGCCCCTGCAGTCGATCAGGAAGATCTCCTGGCGTTATTCGTTATACCCACATCCGACAATGAGGCCGGTTTTGGTCCGGCGAGAATAGGTGCACTTGTTGGCCCCGCCCCAGACATAGCGCACATAGGTGCCCTCCGGGGTCCCCTTGGCGACTTCGTCATAGACCGGACCGGCCTTTTCCTTCAGGCTTTCGCCTACCAGGGTGGGGTGGACCAATAGTTTGCCACCTTCTTCCATAATAAACACATAGGGGTCTTCGTTGGCTGCAGCGGCAAAATCTTCGGGTTTCTTGCCGGCATCGAGCGCGGCGACAATGTCATCGACCTTCTTTTTGACTACGTCCTTCATACACCCTCCTGCAAAGGTTTGTGCAAGGTTTCGCTGCTGTACCTAACCTGACCTGCTTTTTTTAAGGCTGCCGGATATGTCCCTCCTTTCCTTAGGATACTTTTCTATAACATATCTGCTGGCGGAAGGAAATAAAAAAAGAAAATTACAAGATATTGCGACAAATTAGCCATATCAACTGTATATATCTAATTATAATAAATAATTAGAGTTATTCCTGGCGCATTTTTTTGTAGGCGTTAATCAGGCCATTGGTGGAGGCATCGTGCGCCGTCACCGGCCGATCGTCGGCCAATTCCGGGAGGATGCGTTTGGCCAATTGTTTCCCCAATTCCACTCCCCATTGATCAAAGCTGAAGATGTTCCAGATAACGCCTTGGACGAATATTTTGTGTTCATACATGGCAATGAGGCTGCCCAGGACCCGGGGGGTTAATTTTTTAAAGAGGATGGAGGTGCTGGGACGGTTGCCGGGAAAAACTCGATGCCGGGCATACTGGCGGATATAGGCAGCGCTATAGCCAGCCTGCCGTAATTCCGCCACCACGGTCTCTTCAGACTTGCCCACCATCAGGGCCTCAGTTTGGGCAAAAAAGTTGGCCAGCAATATCTGGTGGTGTTGGCCCACGGGATTATGGGTCTGAGCCGGGGCCAAAAAGTCGGCTGGGATCAGTTTGGTGCCCTGGTGGATGAGCTGATAAAAGGCGTGCTGACCGTTGGTGCCGGGTTCACCCCAGATGATGGGGCCGGTCTGATAGGTCACCGGCCGGTTCAGGCGGTCTACCCCCTTGCCATTGCTCTCCATGACACCCTGCTGGAAATACGCCGGGAATCGCTGCATGTATTGATCATAAGGCAGGATCACCTCGGTTTCCGCCCCGAAAAAGTTGGTATACCAGATGCCCAGGAGGGCCAGCAGGACGGGAATATTATCCTCCAGCGGGGTGGTCCGGAAGTGCTGGTCCATCTCATGGGCCCCCCGGAGCAGTTCCAGGAAGTTCTCAAAGCCCACAAAACAGGCAATGGACAGGCCGATGGCCGACCACAGGGAGAAGCGCCCGCCGACCCAATCCCAGAAGATAAACATATTGTGCCGATCGATGCCGAAAGCTTCCACAGCCGCGCGGTTGGTGGAGATGGCCACAAAATGTTTGGCCACATGGCGGGCCTCCCCGGCCTGGCCCAGGAACCACGCCTTGGCGGTATGGGCGTTGGTCATGGTCTCTTGAGTGGTGAAGGTCTTGGAGGCGATGAGGAAAAGGGTGGTGGCAGGGTTGAGGCCAGCCAGGGTTTCGCTGATATGGGTGCCATCGATATTGGAGACAAAATGCACCTCCAACCCCGGTTGCCGATAGGGCCGCAGGCATTCGGTGACCATCTTGGGTCCCAAATCTGAGCCGCCGATGCCGATATTGACGATATCAGTGATCTTCTGGCCGGTGTAGCCGGTCCAGGCGCCGCTTCTGACCTGTTCACTGAAGACCCGCATCTGTTCCAAGACGGCCTTGACCTCCGGCATGACATCCCGCCCATCCACATACATGGGCGCGGGGCTGAGGTTGCGCAATGCCACGTGAAGCACGGCTCGGTCTTCTGTTTCATTGATATGGTCCCCGGCGAACATGAGCTCAATAGCCTCCGGCAGCCGCACCTCCCTGGCCAGCTCCAGCAGGAGCCTCAGAGTTTCCTGGGTGAGGCGGTGCTTAGAAAAATCGACCA
>CAZARS010000133.1:0-4641 GCA_964487625.1 uncultured Desulfobacca sp. | reverse complement strand
CCGGTCAGGGTCCTGGGCGAACCACGTCTGCATGGGGACATCTTTGATCTGTTCGTAATGCGCTTGCAGGCGCTGCCAACTGGCCGTGGTGGTGGGATCGATCTTGGGCAACATGGTTTTTACCTCAATTTCTTCTGACGGGTTGCGCATGGCATGGTCGCTACCCCTTAGTCAGGATTTGCCTTGGTTTTCTTGTGGCTCCCGGCTCAGAAACCATCGCCCCAGAGCTGCCAGGCGGCCCAGATTCTGGGCTCAGGGTGGTTTTGCCGCAGGCGGTGCCGAGCCTGCAGGAAGGCTGTCTGCCGGCTCTGACCCTGCTGCAGGGCGGTATAAAAGTCCTGATAAAAAGTAAAGGTGGTGGCCGGCTCCAAGGGCCAGAGGTTCACCAGCACATTTCTGGCCCCAGCATAGAAGAGGCCCCGGCACAGGAGGGCCACCCCATCGTTGGCCAGGGCTTGGCCCCTGCCGATAATACCGTTATCCAATACCACCAATTGCACCGGCCATGTCCGACCGAGCAGTTCTTGAAGCGTCAGGAGGCCGTCCCCAGGGGCTGGCGGCCGCGCCCACCCCAAAAGGATAAAGGGCTGGAGCAGGCCCTGGACAGTCTGACTGAAATCGGTGTAGGTGGCAAAATGCAGGCAACAATAATCTTGGGGGCCCTGTGCCTCCCAATGGCTGCGAGCCGCCGCATTACCCAAGAGTACTGTCGCGGTTTGGGATAGCGACTGCCATTGGCGGGCTAGGTCCTGCAGCAGTGGCTCGATGGTGGGACGGGGTGGATAGAGCAGCCATTGATCCCGACGTGGCCCCGGAGTCACGGGACCCCAGCTCCGGTGGCTGGCCAAGGCCTGGTAAACCGGCGTCCAGGCCTGGGGTGGGGGTGGGGCCTCCCGAGCCTCTCCCTTGGTGTTTTCTTTGCCCTTTGGCTCGGCCAGACCGAGCACCGGGGGCGGAAAGAAGGGGTTGGCCACGGCCAGCCAAGCCAGCGGGGGAGCCGCGGCCGGCCGTCCCCGTTGTTGGGCCAAGACCGCGGCTGAGGGATAATAGACCAGGGGGAATTTGTCGCCGACATGCACCGGGGCTTGGGAGGCGGGGTCAATCGCCATGACCAAGGCCTCAAAGGGCAAGAGACTGAGAACGCCGTCCGGCACGATGATGACTCGTTCCCAAGGAGCCACGCCGGCCAAAGGTTTGGCCAAGAGGAGCTCATAGAGTTCCCGGGCCTGCTCCTGGGGTTGAGCGGCCGGCTCGACTTGCTGTAGTCCACTGAGAAAATCTTGGATCCGGGCAGCCAAAGCGGCCCGACCCAACGGCAGCTCGTGCAGCGCCTCGATTGCGGCGCCGCGCATCACTATGATGAACCCCGCTGCCTCCCCCAAGACGTATTCAATGAGGACCTCATCGCTGGCCAACGGGACGTCACTCACGGCCAGGGGCTGCGGATAGAGGAGGGCGGCGGCCAAAGGGTGGCTCAGGGCCACTTCTCCCTGTAAAACCTCCCGTGCCGCCATCAACTTTTCCCGGGTGGCCATGGCCTCCTGCAGGGCTTCTTTACTACCCCTGACGGCACGTTCCCATTGTTTTTCCTGGGCAGCCAGGCGTTGTTGCCAAACCCGGAGCCTATGCTGCAGCTCATCGGGCAGCTCGGCCAGGGTAAAGGAGTGGGGCGTTTGGGCCAGGACGGCCAAAAACCGCTGCGCTTTGGCTACCGCGGCCAAGGCAAAGGCGGCTAGGCGAGGCGTAGGCCCCAACTCCTGCAATTGGGGCGGCAACGGCGTGGCCTGCGCCTCTAGACGGACCAAGACCATGAGGAGATGTTCCAGGGGATGGACTGCTTGCCAACGAGCTGCTACCCTGGACCGCGCCTGACCGCCACGCAACGCCAGTTTAGCTGCGCCCTGGGAAGCCTCCCACAGGGTCACGGCCGCTTCCGGCAGCAGGCCGAGGCCGGCCAGGGCCCGACCCTTGGCTGTCTGCCAGCGTACCTGAAAGGCTGGCGTGGTCACTAAAGGAGGAGGCGCCTCTTCCAATAGCTGCCAGGCCTCATCAAAATTACCGAAAAGCAGGGCTACCTCCACACGCTCCAAGCGGTTTTTCAGGCGTGCCCAAGTGGTTTCGGCTTTCTGCCATTCCCCTGCCCGAAGATAGGCCAAGCCCAACGCTGCCACCAGTTGGTCGATGTCTGTTTGACTGACTCCAATGGTTTGTTCGGCAAGTCTGGCAGCCTGACTCCAGAGGGGAAGAGCCGCTTCTCCCTCACCCATCCTCTCCAAGAGGGCGGCCAGGCGGGGCAGGGTCTGTACCAGCTCCGGGTTGGCGTTTGCCTTGGTGAAAATCTGGATACTCTGCCGATACAGCGACAGGGCATCGGCATACCAGCCCCTGGCCTCATAGACCTCGGCCCCTTGCGCCAGGGCCAGGGCCGTGTCCGGGTGGTCCCCGCCCTTAGCTTTGGCGAGAAGCTGCACCGCCCGGAAGACGAGGGCAGAAGCCTGGTCATACTCTTCTTGGGCCTGGCGCAGCTCTGCCAGATTCAGCAGGAGGTGGGCCAGCTCCGGCTGGTCCGGTCCTCCCCCCGATTCCTGGAGCTTGACCGCCTTCTCCAGCCAGGGCAAGGCCGCGTCGTATTCCCCCATGGCCATCTGCACCCGACCCATCTGAGCCAGGGCCTGGGCCAAGGCCGGTTTTGGTGGGTTCGGAAGTTTTTCCAGGGTCTTGAGATACTTGTCCGACCAAGCCGCTGCCTTGCTATAAATGCCCAATTCTAAAGCCAGCCTGGCCAACGTCTCCAGATTGGCCAGGGTTTCAGGATGGGTCTCCCCGAGGTTTTTCTCCCGATTGGCATGGAGGCGTTGCCAGGTGGCCAAGGCCTGGTCATATTGCCCGGCTTCTTTTTGCACTTGGGCCAGGGTGAGAAGAGGGGGGATCAAGTCAAGATGGTCCGGTCCAAAGGCCTTCTCCCTGGCCTTGACCAGCCGCAGGTAGAGGGGCACGGCCTTGGCTTGGGCTGGGATATCCCGGTAGATGGCCGCCAGGGTTTGCAGGCTGGCCAGGGTCTGGGGGTGGTTTGGCCCCAAGACCTGCTCCCGGATCTGCAGGGCTCGCTGGGCCAACCCTTGAGCCTGATCAAGCTGACCCAAGGTCTGGTAAAAGACCGCCAGATCATTATAGCTGGCAGCCAGATCGGGGTGATCGGGGGGGCGCCGCCGTTCCCGGATGGCCAGGGCTCGGTCCAGCAGAGGTTTGGCCTTATCAAATTCCTTTTGCCGGGTATACAGCAGGCCTAAATCGCTGAGACTTTGCACGGCCAGAGGATGCTCCAAGCCCAAGGCCTTCTGGCGCACCTGCAGGGCATGCTCCAGGGCCGCCTGGGCCTTGCTATAAAACCCCATTTCCAGATAGAGAAGCCCCAAACTCCTCAGGCTTTGGGCCGTGGCCGGATGGAGCCGCCCCAGGCTGCGGTCATTAATCTGCTGGGACCTCTCCAGGAGGGGGAGGGCCTGCTGATAGGCCCCGCGGGAGCGCTGATAATCACCCACGAGATTCAGACTGGCAGCCAGATCCGGGCTATTGTGCCCCAAAAGCTTCTCTCGGATGGCTAAGGCCCGGGTTAGCAGAGCTAGAGCCTGACCTTCCTCCCCGCAGTCTTGATGATAAAGCGCCAAGGCCACCAGACTCTGGGCCGTATCGGGGTGGTCTGGGCCGTTCACCTTTTCCCGGATTTGCAGAGACCGCTGCAAGAGGGGGCGGGCGTCCTCCAGAGCACCTTGCCGTCGATATACTTCACCGAGATAGGCCAAGCTGGCCGCAGTGTCGGCATGATCCACCCCCAAGGCCTTGAAGCGGATCTGCAAAGCCCGCTGCAGGAGAGGCAGGGCTTCGTTCAAGGCATCCAATTCCAGGTATAAGAGGCCCGCCAGGGTCAGACTGGCCGCGGTGTCGGGATGCTCCAGGCCCTTTTCAAGGTAATGGCTCTGCAGGGCCTGCAGGGCCAAGGGCAAGGCCTCTTTATACTGCCCAGCCCTGTGGAGTTGGCGGGCCTGTTCTTGCAGAGCTGCGGCCCGGGAGCCCTCCGCGGCCAGCCCGGCAGCCGCCCATAGCACCACTGCCGCCAGCCCCAGACACCAGGCTCGGAGGGGGAAAAGAGGTCGGCGAAGCGTAAGCATCAATACTGTCCGGCAATGTTTTGGCATAAGATTAATGGCGGCTTCGTATCTTATATATTCGTCTCCTCTGGTCATTCTGAGGAGGCAAAGCGACTGAGGAATCTCAGATCCTTTGCTTCGCTCAGGCCGACAAGAGAAAAGAGGCCAATGGTGGAAGGCTTTTTTGGGCTTTCGGCCTCTATTTTCAAGCAGAGCAAGAAGCCTGCTGGACAGTCATGAGTAAGCATGTTTTTCTCACGAAGAGTACAAGATACCGCCTGATTAGCCCTAAGTGTAACTGATCACCTCTTGTTTGACCAAGGGAATTGACCTAGCCGATAAGGGAGTGCTACCCTAAGATAGATACAACCATTTTTTGATATGCCGCGAAATTAGTGGGTTGGTCAAAGAAAGCCCATAAGCGCATGGTCAGATCCACCCTTTTGGCTGACCTGGAAACCACCTTGGTACGACGAGTGAAACGAGCTACCCG
>CAZARS010000132.1:0-7627 GCA_964487625.1 uncultured Desulfobacca sp. | reverse complement strand
GGCGGGTCGGATTCTCATTACTGAAATGGATGAGTTCGAGATGTGGCGGAGTCAGGGCGCCGAACCCACGAATTTTTTAGGCTGTGTTATCCCAGGGGACCGCACCCTGGAGGTTCTCCAGAAACGTTCCGGCGCACCGGTTTTAACCGGTCTGGTGCACCGCCAGCCGGGGCGGCGTTATCATCTGGCCCTCGAACCGTTGGAGTCGGCCGCGTATCAAGGCGGGGTCAGCCGCCACTGTTTGCAGCGCTTGGAACAGGCCATTCGGACCGCTCCGGAGCAGTGGTACCAATGGAAAGAATTCGGCAAGGTGGTGGCCCAAATGCCTGCCCCACCAAGACCGGCGGTCCGACCGGTGGCAAAGCCAGTTTCCCAACCCTTGGGGCAGTACGTGCCAGCCTAAGAGCTTCTTCTCACGGAGCTTCTGGACAGGGAGGATGGAAAGATGTTAAGTGGCAAGATCATCAATCTAAAACGGGTGGTGGTCACTGGTCTGGGCTTGGTATCGCCATTGGGCAATACTGTGGCCACTTCCTGGGAAAATTTGTTGGCCGGTAAATCAGGGATTGGCCGGATCACCAAGTTCGCCGCGGATGACCAGGCTTTTCGGGAGGAGTATAAAGCTCCCGAGGACTTCCCCCTTATTGCCGGTGAGGTTCAGGATTTCGAGTTTAAGGAATTACTGGCCGCGCACAAACGGGACGTGAGTAAAGAAGATCTCAAGCTCTTGAAGTATACTGATCCATTTACCCAATATGCTCTATGTGCCAGTCATGAAGCGTTGCACCAGGCCAACTTGGATTTGTCGGCGGTGGATCCCGAGCGGGTGGGAACCATTATCGCCTCTGGCATGGGCGGAGTGGCCAGTTGGGAGGAGGCCTATCGCCGTCTGGCCGAAGGGGGAGTGAAGAAGGTATCGCCGTTCATGGTGCCGCGGTTACTCCCCAATTTGGCGGCTGGCAATGTGGCTATTAATATCGGGGCCCAGGGGCCCAACACGGCCCTATCCAGTGCCTGTGCGGCAGGCGGACAGGCCATTGGCACTGCCTTCCGGGCCATCCAATTGGGGGAGGCTGACGTCATGTTGGCCGGGGGGGCCGAGGCGGCCATCACGCCCCTGACCCTGGCCGGTTTTTATCGGATGGGAGCTTTGGCCACCGGCTATAATGATCGCCCCACAGAAGCGAGCCGACCTTTTGATGCGGAGCATACCGGTTTTGTCATTGCCGAAGGGGCCGGGATCCTGGTGCTGGAAGAGTTAACCCACGCCCTTCAGCGGGGAGCTCCCATCCTCGCTGAATTAGCCGGATTTGGCATGAGCGGGGATGGCCATCACATTACCGATCCTGACCTCCAGGGTGCAATCCGGTGTATGCGCCGGGCTCTGGCCGACGCAGGGGTGGAACCTGAGGACATCGATTATATCAATCCCCACGCTACCTCCACACCGGTGGGAGATCGCAATGAAGCCCGGGCCATCAGCCAACTCATGCCCCACCGGCCGTGGGTGAGCGCCACTAAAGCCCAGACCGGCCACCTTTTGGGGGCGGCCGGGGCGGCGGAGGCCATTTTCACCGTTCTCTCTGTCCACCACGGAGTTATTCCGGCCACTTTGAACCTCTCCCAGATCGATCCTGCATGTGCCTCTCTGGCCATTGTGCGCGGGACACCGGTGCAGCAACCCATCCGGGCGGCCTTATCAAATTCCTTTGGATTCGGGGGCACCAACGCGGCCCTGGTATTTAAGCCCTACCTCACCCATTAACATGAACAGGGAAACCAGCAGGAAGGAGACCATCATGTCAGCTCCCACGATAAATAAGGTTTTGGTTATTGGCGCCGGCCTCATGGGCCAGCAGATCGCCCTGCAGTGTGCCCTTTTTGATGTGGCAGTCAACCTGTTCTGTCGGTCAGAGATTGCCTTGGCCCGAGCCCGCCGCCACCTCAAGCGCTATGCGGCCTATCTCCAACAGGGTGGGCATATCACCCCGGCATGGGCCGCAAGGGCCCTGGAGAAAATTACCCTGACCCTGGACCCGGTTGCGGCGGCCGCCGAAGTGGATCTGGTAACCGAATCGGTGACCGAGGATAAGACGGTGAAGCTGGAGGTATGGGGCCAATTCGGGCCGCTCGTACCGTCCCATGCCATCTTAACGACCAACTCCTCGGTCATCCTGCCTTCAGAGATGGCTGAGGCCAGCGGTCGGCCAGGGCAATTTTTGGGGTGGCATTTCCATCAGCTCTGTTTTGTGAAAAACATCGTGGATGTGATGCCGCATGCCGGCACCGACCCAGCCTGTGTGGACGCGGTGGTGGCCTTTTCCCGTTCCCTGAACCTCCATCCCATTACCTTACAAAAGGAGCATCGGGGGTATGTCTTTAATGCCATGTTGGTGCGCTTCCTGGCGGCAGCTCTGGAATTGGCGGTCGAGGGAGTGGCCAGCCTCGAGGATATAGACCAGGCCTGGATGACCATCATGCAGACCCCTCAGGGACCGTTCGCCCTCATGGATAGCGTGGGGTTGGATACGGTGGCTAATATCCTGCGGTTTGGGATAGAGGTGGAATCCCACAACCCCCTTTATCCTCGGGCCCTACAGTGGCTACAACCGTGGCTGGACCAAGGGCACCTGGGCCAGAAAACTGGACGAGGTTTTTATGGCTACAACCGCCCGAAACTCTCCCGAGAGCCGCGGCATCCTGCGGCCAGCCAGGGGGCCAAGGGCTGAAGGAGGTCTGGCTCGGCTTTGGTTAGAACTTGTAGGCCAAGGACAGGCCGAGGGAATGATTGTCGCTCTTGTATTTGCCATTGGCCTGGAGGGGTTCAGGCAACGGCACGCCGTTGATGGTCAGCGTATTGGCCTTGGAGCGATTTTCCGACAGGATGTAATTGTAGGCAAAGCCGAGGGTAAGCTGCCGGATCTGCCAATCACCACCCAGAGTGAAGATATGCCGGTTGGCATCGGGGATGGTGGGATCGAGGGTGCTGCTGGGCACCGGTGTTAGGTCATAAATATAGCCGGCCCGCACCTTCAGCCCCGGCTTGATTTCGTAATTGCCGCCGAAGCGGAAGGCCCAGGCATCCCGCCAACGTTTTTCCTGGATAATGGCGGCCGTGGCGGGCGGCAAGGGAGGATTAAGATCCAGGCGCAGATAGTCGTAGGAGGACCAACCGGTCCAGGTAACGTCGACCTCCAGGACCAAGGGGCGCCAATAACTCACCGCCACTCCCCAGGTGAGGGAAGGGGGAAAGACCACCTCGGCCTGACCATTCACTGGGGCCAGTTGGGCTACCTTGACATCCCCTTTGTGGGTTACGCGGATGGCGCTGCGATAGGCCAGACCCAGTTTCACCCCCTGAAAAGGCTCATAAAGAAGGCCGAAGTTATAGCCAAGACCGGTGCCATCGCCATCAAAGTCGCTTTTCAGCTCGGCGAACGGTCCCACCATGGTCCGGCGTTGAATGTTGACCTTGGAATAAAGCACATTGAGGCCCACGGCAATGGAAAAATTTTCCGTTACCTTCAGGGCCGCCACCGGATTGATGTTGATGGTCTGGAGGTTGGAGATGGTCCCCAAGTACCGTCCGGCCCAGGTGGGGGGCCAGGTAGTCCCCAAGCCAAAGGGTGAAAAAATACCCAATCCCAGGACGAGCCGCTCATGCGCCGGAAGGACGCCATACAGGGCTGGGATGGCGAAGATTTTATGTTTGGCTGTGGTGTAGCTGCCCAAAGGAGAGATATAGGCGCGGTTGGTGGAACTGAAAACGGTGAGGCCGTAGAGTTGGGGCCGCCGCAACTGGGTTAAGCCAGCGGGATTGTAGAAGATGGCGGAAGGATCATCGGCTTGGGCCACAAAGGCATTACCCTGGGCCATGGCCGCGGTCCCCTGTTGCAAGATGGCAAAGCCAGCCGCCCACCCGGCGGAGCTGGCCAACAGGGCAGCACAGATTGTCACGAGGAGAGCAATGCCATGTTTTCTGGACATGATCCGACTCCTTAGGGTAACGCCAAACCCCACAGAACCAACATTAACTTTTAATATATAAAGATAACTTAAGTGTCTGTCAAATAAAATTAGAAATATTTCGAAATTATTCCGAAGCCGCTTTTATGCACTTGCGTAGGGATGAGGGGTTTTTCAACCAAACTGAATTATCCTCACCAGAGGCTCATTCCAGGCAGCAATTATCTTATTGATAATGCAATATTTTATAGCTTTTCCCGGTCTGCTTGCCAGATTCATTTTTTTTTTATTTATTCCGATAAATATTGTAAAAAAATATTCCCCTGCAGGCACAATCGCGGTATATTAGACACATCCCAGCAGAGTCATGCTCATCGTGGATGTGCTAAGCCACGGCTATCCCCCAGGTGTCGTTCCAGGACCTCTGGAGGAAAAAGGGAGAACTGTTTCTTAACATCGATATCTTTTTAAAAAGTCCATAACATATTTATAAATAGGCAAAATCTCGAAAGGAGTATGCCATGTGGTTACCGAAATTTGCTTTCCTGCGCTCCAAGCTTAATCTCAGCAAGTTCCTCCAGATGCGGCTGAATAGCTGGATCATAGCCTGGTTGCCCTTTTGGTTATCCCGTCTGTATCTGCGGGGTCTGGGAAGGTTGTATTATTGTTTTAACCGCAAAGAGAAAAAACTTATCGAAGATACAGTTAGTTATGTCCTGGGAAAAAAGCTCGCGGGCCGAGCCCTGCGCCGGGCCAAGCGGCAGACCTTTCAAGGTATATTCGACCATTATCATGAAAAACTTTACTTGGCATATACTCCTTTTTCGGGTCTGCATAAATTTTTTGAGAAAAAAATGCGTTTTGAGGGCGAAGAGGCCCTCCAAGAGGCTCTGGCCCAGGGGAAAGGGGCCATTTTATCCACCGGTCATTTCGGCGCCGTGGAGTTCCTGCCTGCGGTTTTGGCTTTCCGGGGCTATAAAGTGGCCATTATTTGCCGGTTCCAGACCAACCGGCTGCGGGATACCCTAGTCTCCCGGGCGCAAGAGGTGGACCTGCAGATCATTGACTCTGAGGCCGGCAATTGTCTCTTGGCAGCCTTAAAAGCATTAAAACAGGGGCGGATTATCATCACCGAGGCCGATGAGTTTGACGAGTGGAAGGCCAAAGATGACCATCGCCTCTCTTTCCTGGGCGCCTCCCTGGACTACGACCGGGCTTTGGATATCTTGCACAAACGGTCTGGTGCGCCGGTGGTTTCCGCCCTGGTGAGCCGGCAGGGGCGGGGCTATGCCTTGCATCTCCAGAGAGTCACCGCGGCAGTGCCGGCGCCGCGGCGGATCGGGGAAAAGTGTCTGGAGATTCTCGAAGAGATGTGCCTGGCATATCCCACCCAGTGGTATCAATGGAAAAAATTCGGCAAGATGATTGCCCCGCAGGTGGCCGCGGCGCAAACCCAGGTGCCGGTGGCAGCTGGCCCTGCGCCCATGCCGTACCAGTATGCCTATTAAGGGACTGGTGGTTATTAATGTCTATTTGGCCCCGGGCTGCCGGCCATCTTGAGAAGATAATTCTTGCGCCGCCGCCGGCGACTCTGGAAGCAGGGGCCTGCTCTAACCCCCAGCCATTGGCTTTTACTGGCAACTATCTCAGGGCGTAGCGATGTAAGAGCAGAACCGGTTGCCAGCCAACATATGGGACTTTTGCTAAAAGGAGACTTGTGCACACGAGTGATCGACAAAGTTTTTGCATTTCAGAGAGCCTGGAGCGCCTTGATCTCATGGTAGCCCCTGCTGTCATGCTGAGGGAGCGACGCGATCGGAGCATCTCGGCTCCAGTGCGGTGCTTTGGCTAAGCAAATAAATGCATGCGTGTCCGGCAGGCTTCTTGCAGAGCATAAAAAAGATGCCAAAAGCTAAAAAAGCCGTCCACCCATGGCTTCTTTTCTCTGGTCATCCTGAGCGCAGCGCAGGATCTGAGATTCTTCGGTCGCTTTGCTCCCTCAGGAGGACAAAACGAGACCAATATACTAGACCAATATAAGAGGTACGAAGGAGCCTTTAACCCTATGCAAAACGTTGCTGGACATTAGGGAATTACATTTTCCCTTTGCGGGAAAAGAGATACCGTGCCCTGGCAGTGCTCGTCGCCCCGGCTCGGAAGCCTGGGCCACCGGCACGCTGATCATCTTGGGCGAGCCACCAAATCATGAATGGCTCGTTGGCAAGCAGTTTCGGCCACCTTTAAAAAGTCTGCCGGACTGTTACGGGTTTGGCAGCAGTTACCGGATATTTCATTCTCGCTTGAGCATGGCAATTAGCCTGGCGGGGCAGGCAGCGAACGCCGGTAAGCCCCCGGTTTAACTGACCAACTTTGAGGGAGAGCAGCTTGTTGCGAGTTTTCCGGTCCGACATGTCTTTTTTACCCAGCCACATCACGGCCCAGCCCTGCCCATGGCTGGCCAGTCTGAGAAGTGCAAGGCAGACCAGAGACATACCATCCCACCGCTTTTTGCCCCTCCCTTTTGGCCGGAAAATCGACAATATTGCTGCAGTGGCGGCTCAGCTCCCAAGCCTGGCAACCTGTAGAAAATTGCCGGCTTGGCGATCCTGACTGTTTTATGCAGGAGGTCCATGGAGTTATAAAATAAAAATTCACCGTCGACAATCTGGCCAGAGCCGGCGGTCTTGGAGATAGCCGCAGAAAGCGGGGCGAGAAAGTCTCCTAAAGGGGTGGCGTGGCCTTGTTTTAAAGGTAAGTGTGCCTTGCCTGGACTGGGCCATGCGACCCCAGTGGCAGACCAGCGCCCGGAGCTGCGGCCGCGCCTAAGGGGGCGGGCCGAAATATCTTTGACCGAGGTCCGGACCCGTTGGGGAGAAGTTTGCCTAAAGAGTTTGAGACCTCTCGCAGGCGGCCATATGTCTGATTATTTGAATTATTTTAATTGATTGGCTTATGGTGACAGGCGATGAGACTTCTAACGGCTAGGCCGGGTTAATCCGAGCCTCGACTGTAAGGGCGAAGTTTGGGGAGGTCAGGGCGAAGGCCTAGGTTGAAGGGTGGGCTTATGTATAATCAATAAGATTTCTTCCCCCCCAGCCTAACCCCTCCCCAGGAAGCACGGGAAAGAAAGTAAGGCATAAATAACTACTTATAGTCGTTCTCGAAAACTTTTTCTGCGAAGGCCTGTCGCTCCAGGCCCCTATGGCCGGGTCATGAGAACTTATATGGAGAATTGCCATAAGGGCAACTTGGTATGAAATCAAGCTCCCGATCTCGCCGGCCCTTCCCCAAGGGGCCTTCCCTTGACTTTCGCCCCCTTTCCGGCCAAGATAATAGGCAAGGAGATCAGTTGCCATGCCAAGCTTGACGGCAGAGCAGTTAGGACGGCGCCTGGCCGCCGCAGGCAGGTCGCCCGTAGACCTGGTCCTGCGCGGTGGCTTTGTGGCCGATGTCTTTCAGGGGAGGCTCTTCCGAGCCGATGTGGCCATTAGCGACGGCGTCATCGCCGGCTGGGGCGAGTATGAGGGCCCCTCTCTGGATGTGACCGGGCAGATCATCTGTCCCGGTTTTATTGATGGCCACCTGCACCTGGAGAGCAGTCTCCTGACGCCTCCGGAGTTTGCCAAAGCCGTGGTCCCCCAGGGCACGACCACCGTCGTCA
>CAZARS010000131.1:0-7726 GCA_964487625.1 uncultured Desulfobacca sp. | reverse complement strand
ATAATAATGTATAGTTAATTAAAAAGGAGACTAAGCAACTAATTAATCATAAGTTCAAAATCAATAGGCTTTTGTGAAATATTTATTAAGCAGTGGTTTTGTTTCTCAGAGCCTCTGAGAGGTGAAAAAGTAAACGTCTTGCATGGTGCCATAACTGGTAGTCAGATGTTAATTACTCCTTAGAGATTTGTCAAAGCCTCTAATAAAATTAAAATGCTTTTATTATTTGTGATGGGCTCGAGAGGAGTGATGCTGCAGGAAAGGAGCCATGGGGCTGGCCTAATTTTTCCCCCCATCCCCGTGGTCAAGCGTCCGAGCATGGGGGGAAGGGGAATAGGGCAAGGTGCTTACAGAGGCTGCCAACGGTCCCGGAGTTTTTCCATCACCATAGGCAGGGTGGTATACTCCATCTCGTCCATGGGGAGGCGATGGGGTTCAAAGGGGCCATGGCGGCGCATGTGGTCGGCGATAATGTTACAGAGGCGCCGGGCTTCGTTGAAACTGGGGTCATTAAAGAGGTCGCAAGGTCCTACTAAGTGTCCGTGGGCCATCTGGAAACCGAGGGCAATAACCCGGGGTGGGCCATCAAAGCGACTGGGGTTGGCATGGAAAACCGGCACCGGCATGAGGGGGCCATAATGGGAGCCCCGCATCCAGCCAGCCACGATGTGGGGCATGGTAAATGGTTCCAGGATCTCTCCGACCGCCGGGAACTTGCCCTGGGAGCGGACAATGCACACCGGGTCATCTTTGCCCACATATTTACCGGCGATGAGGGCCAGTCGTTCAGTGGAGGAGACTGCGGCAATATCCCCGTCTTTGCTGTAGACTGCCTTCACCACAAAACGGCCTGGCGCGCCAATGAATACTAAGAGATGGTATAATTCCGCCGGTGTATCAAACGTCACCCGGCGATGTTCCAACACGTCCAGGACTTCAAAGATGAAGCCGTCATGGAGACTCGGGGCGATGACCAAGCCGGCGGTGTTGAAGGGATCAGCAAAGATTTTATATAGGGGCAGGTTCCAGGCACCGGCCGAGGTCTTATCGGCCATGAAGATGACGATGGGCTCGGCCTCTCTCTCCTCGAACTCCATTTCAGCCACGCCAGGACCCATGCCCCGCACATTGCCGGCAAAGGAATGGCTCAACAGGTCCTGCCCGGCTCCATAGAGCTTCAATCGTTTGGCCACCTCGGTGCAGGCCATGAAGGTATCAAAGGCCAAGCGGTGCACTCCCTCATGGTCCACGCCATGACGATGGGTCATGATGAGTTCTAGATCATCGCCACAGGCGGTGACGTGGAAATCCACCAAGAAGCCCTTGATGCGGCTCTCCTCCAATCGATTGGAGGCCTCTTCCATGAGATCGCCATGCATGGAGCAGTGTCCCACATAGCCGCCCACATCGGCTTTAATAACGCTGAGGGTAATCTTGTCGGCCATAATACTCTCCTCTCATGGGTTGCTGTGAGTTACCAGGAAACACCTCATCCCTCAATGGGAGGGGGTTGGCTAAACCCGGGCCTAACCCGGGAAGGTAAAGCACACGGAGAGATGATTAACAGCTCGACAGGTGGCCAGGCCGAATCCGGCCACGGCCAGATGTCTCAGGTTCCGTTGGGTGGGCGCCTGACACCGTCAGGGGTCGGCGATGACGGCTGGCGTCTGATGATATTATAGCACAAAGGAGCAAGGAGCTGCGCATTATTTTCATAGCTACTTTATGCTTTCCTTTCTCCCGTGCCTGGTTGCTGAGCCAGCCCGCCAAGGGGCCCAGGACTCGGAGAACCGGCGAAGGTATCGGTCTGGGGCAATTGATAGGGGCAAGGGGCGGGACGCAGCCTCGTACTGCGCAAGTGGCCGAACGGCCGCGCAGGGTTATGGAAAAATTATCGATCCTGGTTTCCAATAATACTCTTTCCGGGGGAGGATGGCGGGGGCGAGCCGTTTTGTTGCTCCTGGGCTTGGTTACTTTGACAGTAGCCATACCGCGGTGGCGGCCAAAAGGACGCCCAGGAGATGCCGGGGGGTCATGGCCTCCCCCAAGAGGGTGACGCCGACCACCACGGTAATCAGGGGATACAGGGAGGTGAGGGGCACCACCACCGAAGCTGGACCGCTGGCCAAGGCTTTCAGGAAAAAAAACAAGCCACCGCCGCCGCAGAGACCTGCGGCCGTGGCCGCCAGCAGACCCGGCAGATTCCAATGCAGGGGCAGACGCAGCACGGCCCACACCAGTCCGCCGATCACCACATAAACCATGGCTTCAATCACAAAAATAGCCCAGCTGGGCAGGTATTGGTTGGCAATCTTGCTAAAAACGCCCCACAGCCCCCAGAATCCCAGGGATAATAGGGCATAGAATAGCCAATCGGTCATATCCTCACCTTTGTCTTGACAAGGCCGGAGCAATTGAGAGAAGATGGACTCAGTTTGTTTAGTTCATCCTTAGTCAGCAGCCGTCAGGGGCTGCCCCGGAGATTCGCCCGAGAGAAAAAATGCGCCCGCTTAGCCTTATCATCCTCTGGTGTTGCCTGCTGCTGTGCACCCCTTGCCCAGGAGTTACCATGGAGATTAGCTCAGCTGCTTTTGTCGATAAAGGCACCATTCCTCGCGATTACGTCATGCCTGGTGCTGGTGGCAAGAACCTCTCGTTTCCTCTCCAATGGTCGGCGGTACCCAATGGCACCAAATCCTTTGCCCTCTCCGTGGTGGACCCCCATCCGGTGGCCAGGAATTGGGTCCATTGGCTGGTGATCAACCTGCCAGCCGAGACCCGGGAGTTACCGGCGGGAGCCTCCCGTCAGGCCATGCCCAAGGGCGCGGTGGAGTTAAAGAATTCTTTCGGTGACATCGGCTATGGTGGCCCTCAGCCTCCCAAGGGGACCGGCGATCACCCCTATGTCGTGACGCTGTATGCCCTTAATGTGGAGCGACTGGACCTGCCGGTCAATGCCAGTCTGCCCGCTTTCCAGAAGGCCCTGGAGGGCAAGGTCTTGGCCACTGCCACCCTTACCGGGATGTTTGGCCGGTAAATTCCTTACCGTTGCACCGATCAGGTGAGGATGCCTCTCTCGAGGGAAAGCTATGTCGCCCGACGATCCGCTCCGTAAGTACAGACAAAAGCGGGATTTTTCCCGGACCAGCGAGCCGCCGGGAGAGGTCCATCCAGAATCACCTCAACCCATCTTCGTCGTCCAGAAACATGCGGCCCGGCGGCTCCATTATGATTTCCGGCTGGAAATCGGCGGCACCCTCAAATCTTGGGCCATCCCTAAGGGGCCTTCCACCAATCCCAAGGAAAAACGCTTGGCCGTCCCCACCGAAGATCATCCCCTGGAATACGCGGACTTCGAGGGCATTATCCCACCCGGAGAATATGGCGCCGGCACCGTCTTGGTCTGGGATATCGGCACCTTTCGGAATATTACCGAAAAAAAGGGGCAAGCCATCCCTTTGGAGCAGGCCTTGGCCCATGGGCATCTTACCCTCTGGCTGGAAGGCCACAAGCTCCGGGGGGCCTATGCCCTGACCCGGTTTAAGACCGGCAAAGATGAGAGCTGGCTCTTAGTGAAAAAAGATGATGCCTATGCTCAGGAAGATCA
Source organism: uncultured Desulfobacca sp. (assembly GCA_964487625.1). Taxonomy (GTDB): domain Bacteria; phylum Desulfobacterota; class Desulfobaccia; order Desulfobaccales; family Desulfobaccaceae; genus Desulfobacca. The sequence goes on along the minus strand of CAZARS010000131.1, from coordinate 4,119 downwards.
GGATATCCTGGAGGCCCGGCCTGAATCAGTCCTCAGCGGTCGGACCCTGGAGGAGGTCAAGGCCTCGGGGCAGGTGCTGACGGAAAAGTTTTGTTTTCATTAACAAACAGGAATCCAGGCTCGGTAACTAGGCCAGGAGCTCGTCGGGGCCAGCCCAGCATCTTAACGCTCCAAGACAACCACGGCCACGCCATACTCCCCCTCATCGCTGAGGCTGACAAACATGCCGGTGACGCCGTATTGTTCACACAGCCGGGCAGCCCGGCCGCTAACCCGCAGGTCGGGCCGGCCCGAAGGGGCAGGGATCACCGCCACATCCCGCCAGAAAATCCCGCCTTGCCGCAAACCCACCCCCAACGCCTTGGAAAACGCCTCTTTGGCGGCAAACCGCAGGGCATAATTATACTCAGGTCTGGCATGGGAATCGCAATACGCAATCTCTTCCGGGGTAAAGAGCCGTTGCTTAAAGCGATCCCCGAACCGCGCCAGGGCGGCGGCGATTCGGGGAATCTTTACTAAGTCAACGCCGAGGCCGACAATCATAAAAACTGATTCTTAGGCCACCGCGGCCTTGGGCAGGGTTGGCGCCACCGAGTGCCCGAAGGCGATGTCGAGGACCTGGTCCATGCGTTCCACCAGGTGAAACTGCAATTCTTCCTTGACGTTGGCTGGGATATCCTCCAAGTCTTTGGCGTTCTGGGCAGGCAGGATAACTTCTTTAATGCCGGCCCGGTGCGCCGCCAGGACCTTGTCTTTAATGCCTCCCACGGGCAGGACCCGGCCCCGCAGGGTGATTTCCCCGGTCATGGCCAAACCCTTTTTCACCGGGCGATCCGAGAAAAGGGAGACCAAGGCCGTAAGCATGGCCACACCCGCCGAGGGCCCATCCTTGGGAATGGCGCCTGAGGGCACGTGCACGTGGATGTCAGTGTCTTTGAAAAAATCCTCTTCCACACCGATATAAGGGGCCCGCGCCCGGATGTAACTGAGGGCCGCGTCCACGGATTCCCGCATGACATCACCGATCTGGCCGGTGAGCTTTAACTTACTGCTGCCAGGCATCTTCAGGGCTTCTATGAAGAGGATTTCACCGCCCACGGGGGTCCAGGCCAGGCCAGTGGCCACACCGGGTTCGGGGTGATCCAGGGCCGTTTCCCGGAAAAACTTGGCCGGCCCGAGATAAACCGGCACATCATCGGCGGTTATGGTCTTGGCGGTAATGAGCCCCTCGGCTACTTCCCGGGCCACGCCGCGGCACAGCGCCGCTACTTCTCGCTCCAAGTTCCGCAGACCAGCCTCCCGCGTATAGTCTGCCACCACCAGACGCATGGCCTCGGGGGTAACGGTCAGCTGCTCCGGCTTTAAACCATGGGCTTCCAACTGCCGGGGCAGAAGATAGTCAAAGGCGATCTGAATCTTCTCCTCTTCGGTATAACCCGGCAATTGCAAGACTTCCATCCGATCCCGCAAGGCCGGGGGGATGGTGTCCAGGACATTGGCCGTGGTAATGAACATGACCTTGGAGAGGTCAAAACCCACTTCCAAATAATGGTCGGAGAAGGAGGAATTCTGCTCCGGATCCAGGACTTCCAGCAAGGCCGAGGCTGGGTCCCCCCGGAAGTCTGTACCGATCTTGTCCACTTCGTCCAGGATAAAGACGGGGTTATTACTCCCGGCCCGCCGGATGCTCTGGATGATGCGCCCCGGCATGGCCCCCACGTAGGTCCGGCGATGCCCCCGGATTTCCGCTTCATCCCGGACCCCGCCCAGGGACAGGCGGACGAACTTCCGGCCCAAGGCCCGGGCGATGGATTTGCCCAACGAAGTCTTGCCCGTACCGGGCGGCCCCACAAAGCAGAGAATGGAGCCCTTCATGTCGGGTTTAAGTTTACGGACGGCCAAAAACTCCAGGATGCGTTTTTTGACCTTTTCCAGATTGTAATGATCTTCGTCCAGGATGCGGCGGGCTTCAGCCAGATCCAGGCGGTCCTCGGTGCTCACCGACCACGGCAGTTCGATCATCCATTCCAAGTAATTGCGGATGACCTGATGATCCGGGGAGGTGGGCGGGATGCGACTGAGGCGGTTCAATTCCCGTTCAGCCTCTTTGAAAGCTGCCTCGGGAAGATTGGCCTCCAGGAGGCGGTTCTGGAGATCGGCAATCTCCTGGGAGCGTTCATCCGTTTCCCCCAGCTCTTTCTGCAGGGCTTTGATCTGCTCCCGGATATAGTAGTCCTTCTGGGCCTTGTCCATCTCGGTCTTGACGTTGGCTTGAATTTGTTTGCCCAACTCCAGGATTTCGATCTCCCGGCTGATGAGGCGGAGGACCTTGCGCAAACGCTCCTTGACATCAATGGTTTCCAAGAGATCCTGTTTATCAGCCTTGGCTATGTTGAGACTGCCACCGGCCACATCGGCCAGGACCCGGGGGTCATCCAATTCCTGGACCATGGCTCCCAATTCACTGGGCAGATAGGGAGACAGCTCGGACATCTTCTTGAACAGGCCTTTGAGGCCCGCCACCATACCTTCAATTTCCAGATCAGACTCATACCCTTCAGTAATGGGGGTGACCCTGGCCTGGAGATAGGGTTCGGTGTCAACAATCTCTTCTACCCGGAAACGGTAGAGACCCTGCACCAGCAGGCGGACGGCGCCTTCCTGAGTTTTGCCCATCTTGAGGATAACCGCCGCAGTGCCCACCGAATAGAGATTGTCGATGGTATAAGATTCGGTGGCCGGCTGCCGACTGGTCAAGATGCCGATGATCTTGTCCTTCAAGAGGGTGTCATCAATCAAGCGCTGGGCTGACTCTTCCCACAAAGCTAAAGGGATGATGAGGCGCGGGAAGAGCACCAGCTCGCTCATCGGCAATATGGGTAACAAGCGGGAGTCACCGCTGTCGGCTCCTGCAGTTGCAGGAGAGGGATCAGGGTTCTGTAGTTTGTCTTTCTCGTCCATAGACTTGTCCAACTTTCCTTACCGGTTCTGATCCGGTTGGCTCATTCTTCTTCTCGTATGGTTATATGGCGGGGCGGACTGGCCTGGCGCCAGTGCAAGCGGATGATCAAGATGCCGTTGCTGTATTCCGCCTCCACCTGGGATTCATCAATAGATTTCGGTAATTGAAAACGCCGTTCAAAACTCCCATAGTCGATCTCTAACCGGTGAAAACGTCGCACCGGCTCGTCGCTGGGAAAGCGCCGCCGCCCGGTCACGACCAGCTCCTGCCGGTGCAAGGTGAGGGCGAGGTCAGAGATCTGCAGGCCGGCCAATTCCATGCGGATGACCAAAGCCTGGGGGGTTTCGTAAATATCGGCGGCAGGCTGAAACTTCGGGGCTGCAGCGGCTGTCTGGCCCCCCCAGGGGCCGAACATATTCTCCATGAGCCGCCGCATTCTTTCTTCTATTAGTTCAAAATCTTTGGCAAATTTTATCTTAATGGGTGCCATTGCGGCAATCCTTCCCTCGGGTTTACTCAGCAGGATAGCCGGCCCTGGAGCCTAACGCCTAGCTGGGCTGCCGTCTACCTTGGTTACATGGTAAGTTCAATGTGCCAACTTGTAAAGATGTAAGTCAATATTTTCAGCAGTTTCCATAGATAAGGGGTCGATCGTAGGGCAGTCGGCTTTCTTGGGGTGGTCGCCGGAACTAACAAGGCCAGGCAAGGGGTCTGGAAAGACTGAGCGTGTGGCCGTCTGATTGGAGAGGGCAGAATAGCCGTGGCTTAACCCCCGGAAAGGAATCGGGTTGGACCTGCCGCGCTAACCTTTTGGACCGGCCACCCTCAATAGAGGCGGCTGATCAATTTGCCAGTACGGTACAGGGAAATGGGGCCGTCCATGGAGATACAGATCCCCAGGACATCGGGGTAATAGGCCGTAATCTCCCGGGTGGCTTGGTGCCGGGTGCCGCTGCCCAACTCGTCGCCGGCCAAGGGAGGGAGTTGCAGACCGGTGGCCTTCAGGCGGGCGCCGAAGTGGGTGACCGCCAACTTGTCATTGATGATCACTGCCCCGTCGGGTTTAGTTAGACCCAGGAGGATGGCATGCCAGCGTTGGTCCAAGGGCATGGGCTGCTCTAACCGTACTTCGTTTTCACTGGGCACCAAAGGTTCCT
>CAZARS010000130.1:0-7739 GCA_964487625.1 uncultured Desulfobacca sp. | reverse complement strand
GGTAGGCCTGGAGGATAAACTGCCGCCCAGCAAAGGCGCTGACCAGGAGGAGGAGGGTGGTCTTGGGCAGATGGAAGTTGGTGATAAGCCGGTCCACCACGTGAAACTGATAGCCCGGTTGGATATACAGGTCGCACCAACCCTCTCCCGGTCGGACGGCTCCCGTCTGCCAACAGTATTCCAACACGCGGGTGCAGGTGGTGCCCACCGCCACAATCCGGCGGCCCGTGGCTTTGGCCTCGTTGATGACCTGCGCGGTGGTCGCCGGCAGGATAAAATACTCCGGGGCCAACCGGTGTTGGCTATAGTCATCCCCCCGCACCGGCTGGAAGGTACCGGGGCCCACATGCAGCGTTAGCGGGACCACGGTTACCCCGCGAGCGGTCAACGCTTCCAGCACTGCCGGGGTAAAATGCAGGCCAGCGGTGGGCGCAGCCACGGCCCCCTCGTGGCTGGCAAAGATCGTCTGATAGCGGTGCCGATCAACCTCTTGTTGCGGCCGTCGGATATAGGGGGGGAGAGGGACTTCTCCTAGCTGGGCCACCATCGTCCGCAGCTCGCGAGTCTGACTGCTGAGCTGGAGAGAGACCTCTCCGTCCTGCCCCACTGCCCTGATCTCGCCGCTCAGGTCCGGACTGAACATTACCTGTTGGCCTATCCGGGGCGGCTTGGAGGAGCGCCAGAGGGCCCGGACGCAGGCCTGATGATGGCTCGCCCCGGTTGCCTCGAACCGCAGGGGTTCCAAGAGCAGGACCTCCACCTTCCCCCCGGTGAGCTTCCGGCCACGCAGCCGGGCCGGAAAGACCCGGGTATCATTGATAACGAGGACGTCCTGGTCGTTGAGCCAGCGGGGGAGCTCATAAAAATGGCTATGGGTCAGGCTTTGTCGGGTCCGGTCTACCACCAACAGCCGGGACCGATCCCGCTCCGGGCACGGCTCCTGGGCGATCAGGGCTTCTGGCAGGTCATAATCGTAGTCGCTGAGGGATGGCATAATGCTTATCTTGCCAATATAGACCTGAAAAAGTATAAAAAGTCAAGCTTACTTGGCCATGGCTCAGGCCAAGTCTGGAAAGTAAGGAGACTAACCTATGATTAATATACCCCTGTGTATTTCCTGTAAACATTTCCATCAGACCTCGACGGACACCCCGACCCTCACCTGTGCCGCCTTCCCCGAAGGCATTCCCGGCGTCATCCTCAGTAATGAGATGCCCCATTATCTGCCGGTGGAAGGGCAGGTGGGGGATTTTGTTTATGAGCCAGATTGAGCTGGGAATTCAGCCCAGCCGAGGCGGGCACCATAAGCCCTGAGGCACAGAAAGGTTAGCCCTGCGCCTCGAAGGGGATGAAGGAGGTCGAAGTTTGATCGCCATGCTCTAAGCCTCCGGGTCCGGCCTATACTCCAGCCAAGGCGGTGGGAGAGGTCGCGGCCCTTGACAGCCGTGTCTTATCCATGTATTTTCAACTAGTAACTTGTATCCAAGGCTCAGGGTCGCTTATGTTCACCAGGCTGTTGGGGTCGCACCTCAGCGTCTTGCTGGCCACCTGGTTCGGGGTAGGCCGTTTACCGGGGATGCCAGGCACCTGGGGTTCGCTGGCTGCCTTACCCCTCTGGTGGCTCCTCACCTCGCTGAGCTTCTGGCCGTACCTGGGAACAGTGGCCTTGCTGGCAGGAGCAGCGGTCTTTATCTGTGGCCAAGCCGAGACGACCTTGGCGTGGCCTGATGCCCCAGAGATTGTCCTGGATGAGGTGGTGGGCCAACTAATGGCCTGGAGCGGCTGTACTGGTTCGTGGGGCCAGGTTGTTTTGGGGGTTTTGTTGTTTCGCGGCTTTGATATCCTGAAACCGTTTCCCATCAGTTGGGCCAATACGCGGGTGCCGGGTGGATTAGGTATTGTGCTCGATGATGTGCTGGCCGGGATCGGTGCCGGAATCAGCTTGGTGGTGCTGTCCAGATGGCTGCGGTGGTAAAAGATCAAGAAATGCCAGGTGAAATTATCTGCAGCGGCGATGAGCTGCTCAGTGGCCGGGTTGCCGATGTCAACGCCCGGTACGCGGCCAGGCGCTTGCATGAAGCCGGTCTTCTCGTCCAATGTATCACGTTTCTGGGAGATGCGGCACCGCTCTTTGAGGTGACCTTGTCCCAGGCCCTGGCCCGCTCCCGTTTCGTGATCGTCTCCGGCGGGCTCGGCCCCACAGAAGATGACATCACGGTTGAGGTTGCGGCCAGGGTTTTGGGGTTGCCCCTCTATACCGATGAATATGTCTTGCGACGGTTGCGGGAATGCCTGGAGAAACGAGGGCTGCCGTGGGAAGAGCGTTTTGCCCGTCTGGCCCTGGTGCCGCAAGGGGCCTGCATCCTTGATCCAGATGGGGCGGCCTGTGGTTTCTTCCTGCAACATCGGGACACCGTCTTATATTTCTTGCCCGGTGTCCCCCGGGAGATGCAGCTGCTGTTTGATCGCTACGTCTTGCCGGCCCTCCTGCAGATGGCGGCCGGCGGGCAGGCCGTCTGCCAGAGGACCTTGCGTTTTTTCGGTTTGCACGAGACAGCCTTGGAGTCGGTGGCCCAGGGATTGTGTCAACAACATGAGGGCCTGACGGTGGGGTATTACCCCAATTTTCCGGAAAATCATCTGACTTTGACGTTGCGGGGAAACCGGTCTCAAGAGCTGGAGGCCACATTGGACGATGTCACCCAGAGGTTGGCTGCCCAGACCGGGGCTGCTTATCTGGGGGCCGCATCCCAGGAGGAACAGGTCGGAGAGCTCCTGCGAGGTCACGGCCTCACCCTGGCGGTGGCGGAATCCTGCAGTGGTGGCCTCATCAGCCACCGGATTACCAATGTCTCGGGCAGCTCTACTTACTTTCTGGGGGGCATTGTGGCCTATAGCAATCAGGCTAAAATAGATTTTCTGGATGTCCCCGCGCCGACGCTGGCAGCCCATGGGGCGGTGAGCGCCCCCACCGCCCAGGCCATGGCCGCTGGGGCGGCCAGACGCTTCCGGGCTGATCTGGCCGTGGCCGTCACGGGCATCGCTGGCCCCACCGGCGGCACCCCAGATAAGCCGGTGGGCACGGTCTTCATGGGCTTGGCCACCCCCCAAGGCGTTAAGACACGGCACTGCCGGTTTTATGGCTCCCGGGAGGAGATCAAGATCCTGACCGCTGAGACTGCCCTGGATTGGCTCCGGCTGGAACTACAGGGATTAGGGAAAGGGGCAGAGGGCAAAGCTTAAGGAAAGAAAGCAAGGAGAAATGATACGCGCCTTTTTGGCCATTGAGGTGCCTGAGGAGTATCGTCGGGGGCTGGCTGCAGTCCAGGAGGCCTTGAAAAAGAGCGGCGCCGACGTCAAGTGGGTGACGCCGGGGAATATCCACCTGACCCTGAAGTTTTTTGGCGACGTGACGCCGGCTCAAATTGAAGCCATTGCCGCGGCGGCTGGTCAAGTGGCCGCCGCTACCCCGTGCCTGGAGCTGCGGGCCGACGGTATGGGCACCTTTCCTGGCCCCAAGAACCCCCGGGTCATTTGGCTGGGCCTGACCGGCCAGACCGACGCCCTGGCCAACCTGGTCCAGGAGCTGGAACAGGCCTTTGCTGCCCTGGGTTTTCCCCCGGAAAACCGTCCCTTCACGCCCCACCTGACCCTGGGCCGGGTGCGCTCCAGCCGGGGACGGGAGGCGCTCTGCGGCCTTATCCAATCACTGGCTTTGCCGCCGTTTCAGGTTTTCACAGTGACACATATGGTCTTATTCCAATCTACCCTTCGTCCCTCGGGGGCTCTCTATACTCCCCTTCAGAAAATAACCTTCCGCCAGGGCACCTAAGGTGATACCGACGAGCTTGCAACCGGCCATCCTCAATGCCATGCCTTTCCACCCACAACCAGGGAAAGGGCAGGCCCTTAAGAGAGACCATGACCGGTTGATGGCCGCTGAGTATGAGGAGATAAGGACCTGCAGAAACTATTATCCTTTTAGGTATCGAAGTTCTGCCCCCTAAAGAATGTTATAATGATTTAATTTTGATAACTTATTGAGGAGAAAAATTTTTTATGGCTACCCCTCTTGTGAGCGACAAAACCAAAGCCTTGGAGCAGGCCTTGAGTCAGATAGAGAAGCAGTATGGCCGGGGCTCCATCATGCGCCTGGGGGCTGATGATAAAGCGGCGGACATTGCCGTGATCCCGACGGGCTCCTTATCCCTTGACCTGGCCCTGGGGATCGGCGGCGTGCCCCGGGGGCGGGTGGTGGAGATCTTCGGCCCCGAATCATCGGGCAAAACCACCTTGGCCCTCCATATTGTCGCCGAGGCCCAACGGTTAGGGGGGGTAGCCGCCTTCATTGATGCGGAACATGCTCTGGACCTGAACTATGCCCGCCGGCTGGGCGTCAAGACCGAAGAGCTCCTCATTTCCCAGCCAGATACCGGGGAGCAGGCCTTGGAGATCGCCGAAATTCTGGTCCGCTCCAATGCCCTGGATGCCATTGTGGTGGATTCGGTGGCTGCCCTGGTGCCCCGGTCGGAAATCGAAGGGGATATGGGAGATGCCCAAATGGGTTCTCAGGCCCGCCTCATGTCCCAGGCCCTGCGCAAACTCACCGCGGCCATCAGCAAATCCCAGACCACCGTGATCTTCATCAATCAGATCCGCATGAAGATCGGCGTCATGTTCGGCAACCCCGAGACCACCACCGGCGGCAACGCCCTCAAGTTCTATGCCTCCCAACGCCTGGATGTGCGCAAGGGTATGCCCTTGAAAGACGGCAACGATATCATCGGGGCCCGCACCAAGGTCCGGGTGGTCAAGAATAAATTGGCGGCACCCTTCCGGGAGTGCGAATTTGATATCATCTTCGGGCAAGGTATCTCCAAAGAAGGGGATGTGCTCGATCTGGCGGTTGATCTTAATCTGGTGCAAAAGAGCGGTTCCTGGTATAGTTATGGGGCAGAACGGTTGGCCCAGGGACGGGAAAACGCCAAGGCCTATCTGCGGGAGCATCCAGAGTTGCTCGCCGAACTGGAAAAACAGGTGCGGACCACCTTCGGGCTGAGCCAACCTGCGGCTACCACCCCCAGCGAGTCCTCGGGAGAAGGATCATGACCGGTAAGGAAATCAGAGAAAAATTCCTGGCCTATTTCGAAAGTAAAGGCCATACCCGGGTCGCCAGCTCGTCGCTGGTCCCGACCCATGACCCCACATTGCTGTTCACCAATGCGGGGATGGTGCAGTTCAAACGGGTCTTTTTGGGCGAAGAAACGCGACCCTATGTCCGGGCCGCTACGGCCCAAAAGTGCGTCCGGGCGGGCGGGAAACACAACGATCTGGAAAACGTCGGCAAAACCGCCCGGCATCATACCTTCTTTGAGATGCTGGGGAATTTTTCCTTCGGCGATTACTTCAAGGCTGGCGCCATCGAGATGGCGTGGGAGCTCTTAACCGAGCACTACAAATTGCCGGCTGATCGGCTGTGGGCCACGGTCTATTACGATGATGCTGAGGCCGCGGACCTGTGGCATGATCTCATCCATATCCCCCGGGAGCGCATCGTCGGTCTGGGCGAAAAAGATAATTTTTGGGCCATGGGCGATACCGGCCCCTGCGGTCCCTGCTCGGAAATTATCATTGATCAGGGCGAGGAACGGGCTTGCGGTCCCCATTGTGGCATCGGCTCCTGCGATTGCGACCGTTACCTGGAAATCTGGAACCTGGTCTTCATGCAATTTAACCGGGACGAGCAAGGGAACCTTCACCCCTTGCCCAAACCCAGCATCGATACCGGCATGGGGCTGGAGCGTCTGACGGCGGTTATTCAAGGAGTCCCATCCAACTTTGATACCGATCTGATCCGTCCCATCATTAGCCGCACCGAGGAGTTGGCTGGCCTGGGCTATGGCCAAGACCCAGCCCTGGACGTGGCTTTTAAGGTCATAGCGGATCACAGCCGGGCCATTACCTTCCTTATTGCCGATGGCGTCCTGCCCAGCAATGAGGGGCGGGGCTATGTCCTCCGGCGCATCCTGCGGCGGGCCGTGCGCTTCGGCCGTCTGTTGGGCTTTAAGAAGCCATTCCTAGCCCCGGTGGGCCATCAGGTCATTGACCTCATGGGCGAAGTATATCCAGAACTTCAGGCCGCCAAGACTTTCATCGATCAGGTGGTCCAGAATGAAGAGGAGCGATTTGCCGAGACCTTGGACCATGGCCTGAAGATCCTCCAGGATGAGCTGGCCGCCCTCCAGGCCAAAGGCGAACGGGTCCTGCCCGGCGCCGTGGCCTTTAAACTCTATGATACGTATGGCTTCCCCCTGGACCTGATTACCGACGTCCTCCAAGAACAGCAGCTGGAACTGGACGTGGCCGGCTTCGAAGCCCACATGGCCCGGCAACGGGAAAGCTCCCGGCAATCTTGGAAAGGCGGTCTACCGGGCGAATTGCCGGCGGCCTACGCCAGCCTCAAAGAGATACCGGCCACCACCTTCGTGGGTTACGACCACTTCGAGGCCGAATCCCAGGTCCTGGCCATCATTCACCACGACCAAGCTGTTCAGGAGGCCGCGGCCGGTGCAGAGGTGGAAGTGGTGGTGGCCACCACGCCCTTTTATGCCGAATCCGGCGGACAGGTGGCGGACACTGGGACCATCACGGCCCCTGATCTGATCCTGACCGTTACCGATGTCCAGAAATTGCCGAACGATGTGATCCTCCATAAAGGCAAGGTTGGGTCAGGACAGATCAGAGTCGGTGCAACGGTCCGCCTGGCCATTGATGCGGCACGACGCCGCCGCATCGCCAGCCACCACACCGCCACCCACCTGCTCCATGCCGCCTTGCGCAAACGCCTGGGCGAACATGTCAAACAGGCCGGGTCCTTGGTCACCCCGGAGCGCTTGCGCTTTGACTACAGCCACTTTGCCGGCCTCAGCAGTGCCGAACTGGCCCAATTGGAGGCCGACCTTATGGAGGCGATTATCCACAATCTGCCGGTGGAGGTCAGATACGTGCCTCTGCAGCAGGCCCTGGCCGCCGGGGCCATGGCCCTGTTCGATGAGAAATATGGCGATGAGGTCCGGCTGGTCTCAGTACCTGGCGTGAGTGCGGAATTATGCGGCGGCTCCCATGTGGCCCGCACCGGTGATATCGGCCTGTGCCGCATTATCACCGAAGGCAGCGTGGCAGCCGGTATCCGGCGCATCGAAGCTGTCTGCGGCCCGGCGGCCCTGGCCTATATCCAAGAGGAAAGCCAAGAACTGCAAGCGGTGGCTCAACGCTTGAAAGCCGGCAGGGGGGAAATCCTGATCCGGCTGGATAAGCTCCTGCAGCGCCAGAAAGAATTGGAGAAACAGCTTGAGGCCCTGCAGAGCCAGCTGGCCACGGCCCGTTCCAGCGACCTGTTGGATCAGGTCCGCCAAGTGGACGGCATCCCGGTCCTGGCCCTAGAAGTAGACGCAGCGGATCCCAAAGGTCTGCGGGATTTCGCCGATAAACTCAAGGATCGCCTGAAGAGTGGCGTGATTGTCCTGGGGAGCGGTAAGGGCGACAAGGCCATGCTCATTACGGTGGTCACCAAAGACCTGACGGATCGGCTCCATGCCGGCAAGATCGTTGGGGAATTGGCCGCGCTGGTGGGGGGTAAAGGGGGTGGCCGCCCCGATATGGCCCAAGCCGGCGGAAAACTGCCCGACAAACTCCCCGACGCCCTCGCCGCGGCACGCCGGGAGATGGATCGGATGTTG
>CAZARS010000129.1:3642-7744 GCA_964487625.1 uncultured Desulfobacca sp. | reverse complement strand
TATAATTTTTATTATATAATTTCTTCTTTTCACCCAATAACTTCACAAATTATTTTATTGAACTCTAAATAACCAAGCATCATCAATAGTTGCGTCTCATCAGAGACTTCCGCCTGTTTATCAAGCCATGGTATCTTCTCACCCTTAAACCCGGACGCAGAAGACTCTGCTCCTGCCTCCAAGTGAAATGCTTCGCCGCCCCCGGTGGCTCAGCATGAGACCAATTAAGGGACGATCGGCAGCGTGACACGTCCGGAAATGATAGACAGAATCATACAAGAGGGAAAGCTGGGCACGGGGTTGTATAGAGAATACGGGAAAAAATTCTGGGGGAGGGACCAAAGGCGCGGCTTCGGTAGGGGCCGGTCTGAGCCCCGCCCCGGTAAGCAATCCCCCTTATACCAAGACCTTGGCAGATGGCCTTCATCTTAAAATATTCACTAAAACCGCGTAATTATGACTTATGATCATAGAAAGGGGGATGGCATGGCTGGCGTCTTATTTGTGGTAATGCCTTTCGGGGCCCTGGAAGCTCCCCAAGTAGGGGTCAGCACCATGCAAACCCGGCTCCGGCAGTTGGGCCTACCTTGTGATATCGCCTACCTTAATTTTCCTTTTGCCCAAGCCTTGGGCCCGGACAATTACCAAGAGATCATCAATTACGCCGGGACGTTATTTATCGGCGAGTGGCTGTTTGCCCAGTATCTCTTCCCCGATAGTCTCGATCATCAAGGCTACATCGAGAACATTCTTGTCCGGGGCGGTGGCTTTGATGCTGCCAAGATTGACCGCCTCCTGGGGTGGACGCAACTCGTCGGGCCGTATTTGCAATTCTGTCTGGAGCAGGTGGACTGGGGAAAATACGCCATCATCGGCTTTACCACCATGTTTGAACAGAATCTGGCTAGCTTGGCGTTGGCGAAGCTGATCAAGGAAAGCTATCCCGAGAAGATCATCGTCATGGGCGGGGCCAATTGCACCGGGGTGATGGGGCGACAGTTGCACGAAAGTTTCCCCTTCTTGGATTTTGTCTTCACCGGCGAAGCGGATCTGGTCTTCCCAGAATTGGCCCGGCGGCTGCTCCGGGGAGAGGCGTGGCAGAATGGTCTGCAGGGTTTCGTCTACCGTCAGGGGACAACCTCGGTGGACACCGGACCAGCCCCTCTCCTGCAGGACCTGGACCGCCTCCCTTATCCCACCTATGATGATTTTGTGCAGCATCTCCGCCTCCTGCCCGTTACCTCGCCCCAGAAGGTCCAGATGGTCTTGGAGACCTCCCGCGGCTGCTGGTGGGGGGAAAAGAATCACTGCCGGTTCTGTGGCCTCAATGAGCACGAACTGCCGTATCGGGCCAAATCGGCGGAGCGGGCCTTGGCGGAAATCCTCCATCTGGCTGGCCGTTACGGCTTTCCGGAAATCATGCCGGTGGATAATATCTTGAACCTGGCTTATTTCAAGACTCTTTTGCCGGAGCTGCGGCGTCGGCGGCCGGGGATCCGCCTGTTTTATGAGACCAAGGCCAACCTCACCAAGGACCAGGTGCGCCTCTTGCGGGAGGCCGGGGTAACCCGCATCCAGCCCGGCATCGAATCCGTGAGTGGCCACGTCCTCAAGCTCATGCACAAAGGGGTTTCTCCCTGGCAGAATGTCCAACTACTAAAATGGTGCCGCCAATATCAGGTGGATGTGGCCTGGAACCTCTTGTATGGTTTCCCGGGCGAGAATGCCCAGGATTATCGGGAGACGTTGGAGATTGTGCAGGCCATTACCCATCTACATCCCCCCATGGCCTACGGCTGGATTGGTCTGCACCGCTTCAGTCCCCTGTTCCACGATCCTGAAAAGTATAAACTGCGCCATATCCGCCCCTTAGCCGCCTATACCTATCTCTATCCGGTTCCCCCCGAGGCACGGCAGAATCTGGCCTATTTCTTCGATTTCGATTTCGACGGCAAGGAAAAGAGCGAATATTGGTTCCAGCCTATTAAAGAGGCCGTGGAACTCTGGCAGAGTCAGAGTCCGCGCTTCTGTTTGGAGGTCTGTGGCCGGGAAGCCCAGGGCTTCACGGTCCGGGACACCCGGCCTTGGCGTCGCGGCGACTACTTCCGCTTCAACCGCTGGGAAGCGGCAGTTCTGACCTATTGCGATGAACCCAAAACCCTGGCCCAGATGGAAGCCTTGCTGGTGAAGCTGGCGCCACCGGGTAAAAACTCTGCCGATTGGCTGTCGGCTTTTGTGGAGGAGCAAGTAGCTAGGCGGTTAATGTTACGGTTCACCGACAGGTATTTAAATCTTATTTTGTTGAATCCACCAGCCCAACAGGTTGGTGGGGCGTTTTGGACCCGGTGAGCGGCCGGTAATCTTTGCCACCATGGGAGGATGCGGCCCTAGCCTGGCAACCTTTCACCTTTAGCAATGGAGGACAAGCAGATGTGCCAGTATTGTGGTTACGATGACCCGTATGGGGAGATGTATGGTTATCCCGGCGAAGCCTGCTGCCAGGAAGGGTATGATCCTTACGGGGGAGAATACGATCCTTATGGCGGCGCCTATGGCTATGACCCCTACGCCCCACCGGGCGGGGCTGCGCCGGCGTATGAGGAATTTCCTTTGCCTCAGGCTTTTGCCCGGCCATCATCGCTGTTTCGGCCACCTGCGGCCTTTCGGCCCCAACTCTTCAATCGGCCGCCGGCCTATTTCCGGCCCCCAGTTTATGCCCGGCCACCTTTGTTAGCCCGGCCCCCCATGGGCCCACAGTATTATTTCGGACCCCAGGCTGATCCATATGCCGGTGCTTATGAGCCCACCGGGGCGGCATACGAACCTTACGCCCCGGAGGCTCCGACCTATCAACCGGCCCTGCGACCCACCGCCTTTTTCCGGCCACCGGTCTATGCCCGACCGCCGGTGTTTGCCCGGCCCCCTGTCTATTTCCGGCCGCCAGTTTACGCTCGGCCACCCATGGGACCGCAATATTATTTCGGGCCGCAACCCGCTCCGCAGCCAACTGGCTATGAGGCCATGGAAGCAGGGTATGAACCCTACACTCCGGAGGCCCCAGCCTATCAGCCAGTCGTGCGTCCCCTGGCGTATTTCCGTCCGCCGATGTTTGCCCGGCCCCCGGCCTATTTCCGGCCGCCGGTCTACTTCCGCCCACCGGCCTTTACCCGGCCGCCTCTCGGACCCCAATATTACTTCGGACCGCAAGGCGAACCTTATGCTGGCGCTTATGAACCTACCGGCGCCGAATACGAACCGTATGCGCCGGAAACTCCGGCTTATCTGCCGGCTTTACGCCCGACAGCTTATTTCCGGCCGCCAGTTTACGCTCGGCCACCGGTGTTTTTCCGACCGCCGGTCTATGCCCGGCCGCCGGTTTACGCCCGGCCGCCTATCCGCCCGGTGGATTTTCCACCCCCGTTCGGCGGTCCGCAGTACTAAAGCACGGCCACCCTGCCTCCTGTTTTCGGGTATGGGGTAATGATTAACTGGCCCAGGGTGGGGTGCTCCCCCTGGGCCCACAACCTGCATAGCTCACCACCGCAACAATAGATGGGGGAATCATGCCTGAAAAGAAACGCTACATCGTGGCGCATCGCCATGGACCACAATTGGATCAGAAGTCCGCCCAAGAGCTGCAAGCTTTTGTGGCGGCCCATGAAGAGGCGGAGATTAAAAAGACCACGCTGGTGGGCCGGACCGTGGTGGAGATGACCGAAGCCCAGATGTTGGAGCTGGCCCAAAAAAATCCGCAGTTGGTCATTGAAGAAGACCAGGAACTGCAATTATTCGGCATGCCGGGCCTCCCAGAGCGGGTACCCACTGCTGGCGCGTATGAATTAACCGTCAGGGTGACGGACGCTGTCGAGAAAAAGCCCCTGGCCAACATCACAGTCTATGGCATCGGCTCCGGGGTCGCTTACAAGGGCGTCACGGATGGCGACGGCAGAGCGGTCCTGCAGGTCTTTGAACCCAGTCTGGAGAGGATCATCGCCTCGCCGCCGGACACCTATTGGTCGAAGGTCGTCTCCAAGGTCAATCTGGCCACCACCAGCTCCCTAAGCATCCCTCTCCAAGCCCTGGTGACCACTGGGGCTTATGA
>CAZARS010000129.1:0-3597 GCA_964487625.1 uncultured Desulfobacca sp. | reverse complement strand
GGACGGGCCATGGCATCAAGATCGGGGTCATTGATTCGGGGATTACCGATAAACATCCGGACCTCAAACCGGTGGGCGGTTTCAATACCCTGGACGGCCAGGATGAAAATGCCTGGAATATTGACGAGAAAGGCCATGGCACGCATGTGGCCGGCATCATTAATGCAGTCAATAATACCATCGGGGTGGTGGGCGGGGCCCCGCAAGCCCAGGTCTATTCCCTGAAGGTCTTTCCGGGCGGGTATATCAGTGACTTGGTGGAGGCAGTGGAGTGGTGCATCCGCCATCAGATGGACGTCATTAATATGAGCATGGGCGCCCCCAACCCCTCCCGGGTCTTGGCCCAGGTGCTGCGGGACGCCTATGACCGGGGGATTATCTGTGTGGCCGCAGCCGGCAACGACAAGACCCGGGTGGCCTATCCTGCCGCTCTCCCCACGGTCCTGGCGGTCGCGGCCATCGGCCGCTTCGGCACCTTCCCGGAGGACAGCGCCCACGCCCTGAAGATTTCCCAAACTGTGGATTATCGGGGAGGGTTATTTGCCGCCAATTTTACCAACTTCGGGCCGGAGATCGATGTCTGTGCCCCAGGGGTGGCGATTCTGTCCACGACCCCTTCTGGCTACGCGGCCTGGGATGGCACCTCCATGGCCTGCCCGATGATCAGCGCCATGGCTGCGCTTATTTTGGAGGCTTACCCCACGATCCGCAGCGGCGATCCCCAGCAACCGGAAGCTGTGAAGGCCCTCCTCTATGGCGCTTGCGCAGATCTGGGTATGCCGCCGGAAATTCAGGGCCGCGGTCTGCCCTTGGCCCATCAGGCCCTCATGTGGGCCGATTATTATCAACCCTCACCTTGGCAGCAGCCTTACACCCCGCCCCGCCCGTAAACGGGTTCTGTAAAACCGTCTGAACAAGAGGAGGGGACCAGGGTATGCCCTTTCCCCTCCCGCAATCCTTAGAGTCCGCCAGGCGGGAAAGCCAAGCGGCTCCCGTTTTGACCCTCTGGCTCATTTCCGCAAGCCATAATGCTCCTGCAGGCGCTGTCGCTCGTCTGCGGGCAGGGAAGCCAGGTACGCCCGCCAGCCCGGGCACCAGGAGGTGTGCCAGCGCCAGAGGCGGCCCAGCAAGGAGTGTGGTTTGGCATCATAGCGTTGGCGCAGACGGCAGGTTGAACAGAAAGAGGCAAGCATAAACATCCTTTCGGTTACAGAGCGGGGGTATTTTGGTTTTTGAGGCTACGCGGCGGTATCCGCCTGGCAGACCCCACAGCGTTGACAAGGACGGACCGGACAAGGGGGAGTCTGCTGGCCAGCCAGGGCTTTCTGGTATTCTTCCCAAAGATAATCTTTGGTGACCCCATGGTCAATGAAATCCCAGGGAAAGAGTTCCTCGCGCTGCCGCAGCCGCATCACAAAAAAGTCCGGGTTTATGGGACTTTCCCGGCAAGCCCGCAGCCAATCACCGTCGGTCTGATGAACGCGGCTGAGGATATCAGCCACGCGGCGATCACCCCGGGACAAGAGGGCTTGATAATAAGCCCATTTGGGAAGATCGGCGTGGACCCGCAGCCGGGCTTCTCCCTGCAGCCCCCGCTTCACCCGTTTGATGCGCTCTTTGAGTTCAGCGACCCCGGCAAAAGGCACCCACTGAAAGGGAGTAAAGGGTTTGGGGACAAAGGAATTCAGACTGAGGGTGATGGAGGCCAAAGCCGGTTTGCCAGCCCCGGCTTTTACGGCTATATGTTGTAAATGCTTAGTTAACTTGACAATTTCAGTTACATCGTCGTTGCTTTCGGTGGGCAGGCCCAAGAGGAAATAGAGCCGCAGGTGGGGGATGCCAGCGGCCTGGACTGCCAGGACCGCCTGCTCAAGCTCCTCCTTGCTGAGGTTTTTGTTGATGACCCGACGCAGCCGCTCGCTGCCGGCCTCGGGAGCCAAGGCCACGCTCTTTACCCCGCCCTGTTTCAGGAGCTGGCAGAGTTGGGGGGTAGTTTCATCGGCCCGCAGGGAACTCAGGCCGAGGGGAGCTTGGTGCTCCGTAAGATGTTGGAGGATAGCCATGAGATCGGGGTGATCGCTCACCGCGGTGCCCACCAAGCCGATCTTGGCGCCGCTGGCCAGCCCTTGCTGGAGAGACTTTGCCAAGGCGGCCAAGGAACGCTGCCGCAGCGGGCGATAAATAAAGCCCGCGGCACAAAAGCGGCACCCTCGACCGCAGCCCCGGTTCAGTTCGATCAGAAACATTTGGCTGAATTCAGCGCCCGGGGCCAGAAAATGGCTATGCACCGGATATTCGTCCAGATTGCGGGGGTGGGGGGCTTGCACCACCGGAGGAAAACCTGGAGCTGGCAGAAAGGCCCGGAGGGTGCCATCTGGGTGATACTCCGGCTGGTAAGCCGCCGGGACATAGACCCCGGGAAGCCGTTGGGCCACGGTGCGCAAAGCTGTAAACCGCTCCTGCCCCCGCACTTCGGCCAACAAGGCAAAAAACTCGGCCCCCGAAGTCTCGGCCTCTCCTATAAAAAAAGCATCAATGAAGGGCGCCAGGGGTTCGGGGTTCAGCATGACTGCCACCCCCCCGGCCACGACCAGGGGAAAACGCTCATCCCGCTGGGCTGCCAGCAAGGGCAGGCGGCCCAAAGACAGGGCTTGCAACACCCCCAGATAATCAGGTTCAAAGGACAGGGAGAAGGCGACGATGGCAAAATCCGTTAGGGGGCGTTGAGATTCCACTGACAACAGGGGTGTGGCCCGCCCTCCGGCAGCTGCCACCTCCTCGGGTCCGGGCAGAAAAAACCTTTCGCAGGTTAAATCGGGGTGGCTATTGATCAGGTGGTAGATAGTCTGGAAACCCAGGTTACTCATCCCCACAGCATACTCGTGGGGGTAGACGAGGGCCACCGGGGTGCGGTGACCCCATTCCCGGACAACGGCACCCTGTTCCCGGAGCAACAGTTCGGCGCGGCGCGTTCGCAACTTCTTCATGGACAGGGGAGGGGCCTCGCCGCGACCGCAGACCGTGGTGCCGCTGTCGCGGGTCTTTTAGTCTGCCTGGCGCAGAAAAGTCGGCGTATCGAGTTCACTCTCCTCATATTGCAGATCTGGATGAACAATACTCTTTCTGCTGTGTAAGAGCTCCAGCCGGGACCTCTTGCGGGGCTCGGTGGTCGTGGCGGTCTTGGCCCCGTTCATTCTGGCCGCAGGTTGGACCAGGTCAGTGCTCTTCCGGATGAAGGGCGGCACCTCCAATTCCTCGCTCTGACTGCTGAGGGGAGAAGGCGGCCGGAGTTCTTCCAGGTCCGGCTTCTTGCCGATGCCGGTGCCGATGACGGTAACCCGCACTTCTTCATCCAGGCTGTCATCCACCACCCAACCGTAGATGATATTGGCGTCTTCGTGGGCCTCCTCCTGAATGATGGCAGCAGCTTCTTTCATTTCGTCCAGGGTGAATTCAGTGCTGCTGGTGATATTGATCAGGATACCCCGGGCTCCCCGAATGGACAGATCATCCAGCAACGGACTGGAGATGGCCTTCTTGGCGGCTTCACTGGCCCGATTATTGCCGCTGGCGATGCCTGTGCCCATAATGGCCATG
>CAZARS010000128.1:0-7764 GCA_964487625.1 uncultured Desulfobacca sp. | reverse complement strand
TGGGCCAGCAATTGCAACAGCTCGGATTTTTTAATTTCGCCCCCGGAAAACCCCAGATTGATCTCCCGATCCAGGAAGCCCTCGAAGCCATATTCAAAAGCCAGGGCTTCGACTGACAGCCGGCCGCCGGCACAGACCCGCATGATATCTTTGGTCTTGACCCCCCGGATGGTGGGCGGCCGTTGGAAGGCGATCCCGACCCCCAACTTGGCCCGTTCATAAGTGGGGAGATGGGTAAAGGTGATCCGCCCTTGCCGGACCTGATAACGGGCAAAACCCATGATGGTCATTAAAAGGGTGGTTTTGCCTGAGCCGTTTTTGCCAAAGAGGGTGTGGGTTTCACCTTTTTTGATCTGGAGGTTGATGCCTTTGAGCACCTCCTTGTCATCAATGGTCACCCAGAGATCTTCGATCTGAAACATCGGCAACTCCTTGGGCCGGTTGGAGGCCCGAGTCGAGATATGATTGGCCTGATGTGGGTAGGAAATAAAAAGGGGCGTGGCGGCGCCCATGGTCTCCGCCCATGCCTGCTATGGGAGGTCTCCTGCTCCGGGAGATCCCACCCCCGGCGGTCCCGCGGCGAACCAGCGGCCGCATTCCAGCCACGGGGGGGGACCGGTTAAAGAGCATAAATCAAGCTTGGCCCCACCTGGACCCTGGGCTTTACAGCCACCCGCAACCTCGTTGAAACCGCCAAGCTGCTCACGAACTTTTTATTTTTATGTAACATTCTGCGGTTGGCAAGTCAAGAACCGGGAGGGCCCGGGCCTGGCTTAGCGATCGGCCCAGCACCTTCGTGCCCTCGGGGCTAACCTGACGATATCTATATCTTAAATTTCCCCGGCATGGTCGGCCGTACGGCCTATCAGCAGTTAACCTTAGAATTTTCTTAAGAATTATTGGCTGTTGGAAAAATTACTTCTATCACATATTCTACTTGACAAATCCGCGTGACACATTATAAAAACATGATGAATTATGGCCAGAGTGCCATAGTAGGTTGCGGCTTTGTGTTTTTTTTCATTTACTCCCACTGAGATATTGAGGCTGGTACCATGGCGGAAATCAAGAAGCCGGTAAGTGCCGAACTGACGGCGGAGCAGGTAGAAAGCATCAAAGACGTGTGCCAACGGTTGGGGGCGGTGAAAGGCAAGCTGTTGCCCATCCTGCATGCCGTGCAGGACATCTGCGGCAATTGGCTGCCTTTGGAGGCCCTGCAATTGGTGGCCAAAGAATTGGACATCCCCTACGGTTATCTCTACGGGGTTATGTCCTTCTACTCCATGTTTTCGGTAACCCCCCGGGGGAAATACATTATTCGTTTGTGTGAGTCGGCGCCCTGTCATGTCATGGGCGCCGATAATATTCAGGAGGTCCTGGAACAGGAGTTGGGCGTCAAGGTGGGCGGCACCACCAGCGACGGGCTCTTTACCTTAGAGCATACAGCCTGTCTGGGCACCTGTGAAGTGGCTCCGGCCATGCAGATTAACGAAGTGGTCTTCGGGAATCTGACCAAAGAGCGGGTCAAGGAAATCTTGGATAACTATCGGGCCGGCAAAACGGTGGATTACCGCACGTTGGCCCGGACTACCAACCCACCGCTGGCCTATCCGTTGCCGCCGGAAGAAATGGTCCTGTTCCCCAATCTGGACAAGGTCGACCCCATGAGCCTGGACGATTATGTGGCCCGGGGTGGCTATGAATCCCTGAAAAAGGCTGTGACCTCCATGAGCCAGGTGGATGTGATCAACGAGGTCAAAACGGCCAATATCCGGGGCCGGGGCGGGGCCGGGTTCCCCGCAGGCTTAAAGTGGTCTTTTACGCAGCCCAGTCCCATCACCCCCAAATATATCGTCTGCAACGCCGACGAAGGGGAGCCGGGGACCATCAAGGACCGCTATATTATGGAGGGTGATCCCCACCGGGTCTTGGAAGGCATGGCCATAGCTGGATATGCCGTGGGCGCCAGCCACGGCTACATCTATGTCCGGGGTGAGTATTACCTCTCCATGCTGCGGTTGCAAAATGCCATTGAGCAGGCCACGGCCAAGGGGTATTTGGGCAAAAATATCTTCGGCACCGATTTCAGTTTCACCATCGAAGTCCAGACTGGGGCAGGTGCCTATGTGTGCGGCGAGGAAACTGCCCTCATCGAATCCATCGAAGGCAAACGGGGCAACCCCCGGGTGAAACCGCCCTTCCCTGGCCAGGTGGGTGTCTGGGGCAAACCCACCATCGTCAATAACGTGGAGACCCTCTCCAGCATCCCGGTGATCATTGCCAAGGGTGGCGAATGGTATAAGAACAAAGGCACCGAGGATGCGGCCGGCACCAAGATCTTCCAGGTAGTGGGCCATGTCAATAAGCCGGGCGTCGTTGAAGCCGACCTGGGCATGACCGTCCGGGAATTGATTGAGAAGTATGGCGGCGGGGTCCGGGGAGGGAAAAAATTCAAGGCCTGCCAGACCGGTGGGGCCTCCTTCGGCTTCATTACCGAATCCCAGTTGGACACCCCCATGGAATACAAAGCCCTGGGGGCCATTGAGGGTGCCTTGGGTTCCGGGACCATGTTGGTGATGGATGAAGATACCTGCATCGTCGACGTGGTCAAATGTATCCTCTACTTCTTCCAGCATGAATCCTGCGGTTTCTGTCTGCCCTGTCGGCGGGGTACCCGGGTCCTCTACGACCTGATCTGCAAAATCGCCGACGGCAAAGGCTCGGAAGCCGATATGGACAAGATGCTGAAGGTGGGGCAAGTCATGTTGGACAGTGCCAACTGCGCGCTGGCCATGAGCCCCATTTTCTTCATTAAAACCACGATGGAGCGGTATCGCGACGATTATCTGGCTCACCTCAACGGCACCTGCACCAAATGCAAGAAATAAGCCGGGCGTGGCGTAACGCGGCCCTCAGGCTGGTCAGATGAGGCGCCCCGGCAATTCATGGAAGGAAGGAACGAGCAATGCTCATTGATTATTTACCCATTCTCGTGTATCTGGTCATCGCCATGGGCGTGGCCGTGGGCATGGTGGCCTTATCCGAGGCCGTGGGCAAGAAGACGCATTCGCCCGTCAAGGACCTGCCGTATGAGTGCGGTATGGTGCCGGTGGGGGATGCCCGCAGCCGCTACTCGGTAAAATTCTTTGTCGTCGCCATGTTTTTCCTGGTGTTTGATATTGAAGCGATCTTCCTCTACCCCTGGGCCGTGATCTATAAAGCCTTGGGGCTTTTTGGCCTGATCGAAATGGCCATCTTTATCATCATCTTGGCCGTGGGTCTGGCCTATGTCTGGGGTAAGGGCGCTTTGCAGTGGGAATAAAAGGAGTGCAGAAATCCAATTAAGCCTGGTAACAGGTTGAGATAAAGAGGAATTTTGGCATGGGTATCGAAGAGCACTTAGGGAACAATGTTCTCACCACCACCTTGGAGAAAGTGGTGGATTGGGCCCGGAAAAATTCGCTCTGGCCGGCGACCTTTGGTCTGGCCTGCTGTGCCATCGAAATGATCGTCACGGCGGCCAACCGGTGGGATATTGCCCGGTTCGGGATGGAAGCCTTCCGGGCGTCGCCCCGTCAGGCCGACCTGATGATCGTGGCTGGCACGGTGACCAAGAAGATGGTGCCGGCGGTGGTGCGGATCTACGAACAGATGACGGAACCCAAATGGGTCATTGCCATGGGGGCGTGTGCCTCCTCAGGCGGGATCTTCCGCAGCTATGCCGTCGTCCAGGGGATCGATTTGTATCTGCCGGTGGACGTGTATGTGCCGGGCTGTCCACCCCGGCCGGAAGGCTTGCTCTATGGCATCCTCAAGCTGCATGAGAAGATTCTGAAGGATCCGTTCCTGACGGCCAAATATCGCGATCAGCTCGCACCAGCCAGGAGGAAGCATGGACACGGTCACTGAGAAACTGCAGGCCCAATTCCCCGAGGCCATCGTGGATATCTATGAATTTCGGGGTGATACCACGGTAACGGTCAAACCGGAATACCTTGTGGCGGTGTGCACGTTTTTGCGGGATGATCCCGAGACCTCATTTAAATATTTGTCGGCAGTGTCCGGGGTCGATTATCACCCCGCGTCGCCGCGGTTTGCCGCCGTTTACCATCTCTATTCCCACCAGTTCAAAAAACGCTATAATTTGAAGGCATTCTGCCCCAATGACGATCTGCCGGTGTTGCCCTCCGTCGTCCCGGTGTGGAGCACGGCCGATTGGCATGAACGGGAGGCCTATGATCTGGTGGGTATAAAGTTCAGCGGTCACCCGGATCTGCGGCGCATCCTGACGCCACCGGAATGCGAAGGCTATCATCCGCTTCGCAAAGATTATCCTCAAGAAGGCTATTAGGAAGTAAAGACGATGAACAGCGCCGAATTAGCTCCAAGAACTGAAACCATGCTCCTCAACCTGGGCCCCCAGCATCCCAGCACCCACGGGGTGCTCCGGGTCTGGTTGGAGCTGGACGGAGAAGTTATTGTCAATGCTGATCCAGATATCGGTTACTTGCACCGGGGCATCGAAAAGATGTGCGAGAACCGGACCTACCACCAGTGTCTACCCCTAACAGACCGGTTGGATTATCTGGCCGGCACCGCCAATAACTTCGGGTTTGTCCTGGCAGTGGAAAAACTGCTGGGCGTGGAAGTTCCCAAACGTGCGCAATACATTCGGGTGTTGTTGGCCGAATTAACCCGGATTTCCAGCCACCTCTTCTGGTTGGGCACCCATGGTCACGACCTCGGGGCCATGACGCCGCTTTTCTTTGCCTTCCGGGAACGGGAGGAGCTCATGGACCTCTTCGAGATGGTCTGGGGCGGCCGGCTCTTTCCTTGTTATCTCCGCATCGGTGGGCTGGCGGCCGATCTGCCCGAGGGGTTTGTGGAAAAGGCGTGGGATTTTGTCAAAAAATTCCCCGAACGCATCAAGGATTACCACAATCTCCTCACCAAGAACCGGATCTGGATCGCCCGTACTAAAGATGTAGGGGTGATGACCAAAGAAGAGGCGTTGGATTGGGGTTGGTCCGGTCCCATGGCCCGGGGCTCCGGCGTGGATTGGGATATCCGCCGGGATACCCCTTATTCCAGCTATGAAGATTTTGACTTCAAGGTACCTTTGGGGACCAACGGGGATACCTACGATCGCTACCTGGTGCGCATGGAGGAGATGGTCCAGAGCAATCTCATCTGCCGCCAAGTGTTGGAGAAACTGCCCTCCGGCGATATTAACGTCAATGATCCCACGGTGATCCTGCCCCCGAAGGAGAAAGTTTATAACACCATCGAGGGGTTGATTAATCACTTCCTGCTCATCGAAAAGGGGATTACGCCGCCCAAGGGCGAGATCTACCATGCCATTGAGGCGCCCAAAGGTGAGTTGGGATTCTTTATCATCAGCGATGGCAGCCCCAAGCCATTCCGGATCAAGGTGCGCGGTCCGTCGTTTGTCAACCTGTCGCCCACCAAGGTCTTGGCCAAGGGACGTCTGCTGTCCGACCTCATTGCACTTATTGGGACCATGGATATTGTGTTGGCCGATGTGGATCGGTAAACACAAGCCTGCTGAACGCTATCCACTCAACAATTAGGAAATCACAATGGTCAATCTGACGATCGATGGCAAAGCAATTCAGGCAGAAGAGGGAAGCACCATCTTGCAAGTGGCTCAGGCCCATGGGATCCGCATTCCCTTCCTCTGCTACCATCCGGCGATCAAGGCCATCGGCTCGTGCCGGATATGTGTGGTAGAAGTTAAGCCTGGCCCGCCCAGACCACAACCGGCGTGTACCACCAAAGTGGCAGAAGGGATGGAGGTGGTCACCAATTCCGCCAGACTCCAGGACATCCGCCGGGAGTTGGTCAAGTTCATGCTCATCAATCACCCCCTGGACTGCCCATGGTGTGATAAAGGGGGCGAGTGTGATCTGCAGAACCTCACCCACGAATTGGGCATAGCCGAAGTTGACTATGAGGCGGTCCGCAAACCCATTAACAATGACTTTGAGTCCAAATTAATTGAACGTTATAACACCCGTTGCGTGACCTGCGGCCGCTGCGTCCGGGTCTGCAAGGAGCGGGTGGGCGCCAGCGCCATTAACTTTGAAAATCGGGCCTATTTTACCGACTTGGGCAGCGGCCAACAGCCCCTGAACTGCGAATTCTGTGGCACCTGCATCGAAGTCTGCCCGGTGGGGGCCCTGATCAACAAACTCTTTAAGTACGGCGCCCGTGCTTGGGAAATGACTGCCACCCCGGGCATTTGCCAGTTCTGCGGCGGCGGCTGCGACTATGAGGTCCACGTCAAAGATGGCCAGGTCAAGCGGGTCCGGCGGGATGAAAGCAACCCGCTCCTCTGCCTGCGGGGCCGGTTCGGCTTCGGCGTCCTTACCTCACCGCAACGGATCAAGGCACCCCTCATCAAAAAGGGGGGACAGTTTGTCGAGGTCAGTTGGGACGAAGCCTTGGATTTTGCGGCCCAAGGGCTCATGCAGGTCATGGCCAAGTCTGGGGCCAGTGCCATTTATGGCGTCGGCACCCCTCGGGGGACCAACGAAGCCAATTATCTGTTCCAGAAATTTTTCCGGGTGGTCTTGGGCACCAACCAGATCGACAATCCCACCCGCTATAACTATTGGCGAGCTTTGGAAGGCCTGGCCCAGGTTTTCGGCTGGCCGGAAGTTGAGGGAGTCAGCCCGGAAATCAATAAATTCGCCAAACCGTTCAGCAGTCCTCTTTCCTTCGGCGAAGAGGCCAAAGGGAAAGGCTTCCCCTTTGTCTTGGGCCAGACGGCGAAGCTCAAGGAAGCAGATGCGGTGCTGGTAATCGGGGCCGATGTCACCCCCGAAATGCCACCTTATGGTTGGGCCCTGATGGAGGCCCTGGCCCAGGAAAACTTCCGGCTGGTGGTGGCCAATCCCCGCAAGACCAAGTACGACCGCTATGCCCATAATAAATTGCGCTACCGGCCAGGGACCGAACGGGCTCTGGTGTTGGGTCTGATGGCTGCCATGGTGGAGGCCGACCCAGAGATCAAGCCTCACCTGCCGGCCGACGGTTGGGCTGAATGTAAGGAAATATTACAGAAGGTCAATCTCCAAGACATTGCCGCCCAGACCGGCGTATCAGTGGCCGATATCCAGGCCGCGGCCGAGGTCCTGCGGCAGGCCCAGGCACCGGCCATCATCTTCGGCAACGATCTACTGGCCCAGGCCAATGGCAAGGAAAATGCCGTGGCCGTGGCCAACCTGTTCCTGCTTATCGGGCAGCCGGGCAATGGCGGCAGCGGCCTCTATCCCATCGCCGAAAAGAACAATACCCACGGCGTCTGCGATATGGGTGTCTTGCCGAATATGCTGCCTGGCTATCAACCCCTAAGTGAGGCCGAGAAATTCAGCCAAGTCTGGGGCAAAACGCCGCCGACCCTCCCAGGCCTTACCTTGGAAGAGGCCTTGGCCAAATTGGAGGCCAATGCCGTTAATGCGCCGCAAGCCTTTTACATCCTGGGCGGCGATATGATCCGGCAGTTGCCCAACAGCCAACGGGTAAAGAGCATCTTGCAGAAAGCCAAGTTCATCGTGGTGCAAGGGGCCTTCATGACCGAGGTGGCCAAATTGGCGGATGTGATCCTGCCGGTGGGCGTGCATGCCGAGATCAACGGCACCTATACCAATGTGGACGGCAGACTCGGCCATACCCGGGCGGCCGTGAGCGCCAATGGGACCAGACCTGGCTGGCAGATCATCGCTGCCTTGGCCAAAAAAC
>CAZARS010000127.1:0-7818 GCA_964487625.1 uncultured Desulfobacca sp. | reverse complement strand
TTCTTCGTGCTGGCCACGCCGGCCCACTACGAGGCCCCCGGCTACCTGACCTGGGATCAGATCAGGGAGCTGGCTGAGGCCGGCATGTCGGTGCAGGGGCATGGGCGGGATCACTACGATCTGCGTCAGCGCAAGTATGATTTCCTGGTCTACCAGATTTTAGGCATCCAGGAGGCGGTGGAAGCGCATACCGGCCAGCCGGTGCGCTTTTTCTGCTACCCCTCGGGCAAGTACGACGATCTCGTGCTGGCAGTGGTCGCCTCGGCGGGCTACTATGGCGGCGTGACCACGGAATGGGGGACGACCGAGCGCCTGGATAACCGCTTCACCTGGCCCCGATTGCGCGTCCAGGGGACCTGGTCGCTGGAAAAGTTTGCCCAAATGTTGGAGGAAGTGAAATAGCATGGATGAACTGGCACGCTGGTTTCCCCGTCCGCCCAAAGTCACGCCCCATTTCCTGGGCACGGTGGTGGAGCAGGAGCGGTCCAGTCCGGTACAGTTTGCCCAGGTGGGGGCGGGAGCGGTCTTTCGCCGAGATGACGGTCGCTTGGGTAAGGCGATGGCCGAACGGCGTTTAATTCTGATGCTCTCGCAGGAGAACGTCTCTGAGGAATTGTGGGAAGCAGTGGCGGCTCAGGTGCAGGCCATGCCGGAAATGACGCTGCGCAACTCGGGAGAGAAAGACCCGGTCACCGATGGCGTGCAAGTGGCGGAACCTCGCTTTCGGGGGGCCCACAAAGCTAATTGGTTTATGCGGGAGACGGAAAGGGACCTGGCTCAAAAGCTCCTGGCAGACCTGCCGCCGGACTGCTGGCTGGTTATGGATGGGGGGCTGGGGAAAGATATTATCTTCTGGCCCGCCCTGGCCGCCTGGGAACATCCACCCCTCATTGGCGTGGGCAAATCCTTCAGTAAAGAACCAAGCTTCAAAGTCGGCGGTGGACCGGGGGGGAAGATACTGAATCTCTTCGAGCTCCTGGCCAGGTTGGAATTTGGCAGCCGCACCATCGCCTTCGGGGCTGAGGGTGGGAAAAAATCCTTTTGGTATGTGCGCTTACGGCCTCAGAAAGAACTAGACTATCCCCTGATGGGGGTGGTGAAAGTGGAGATGCCCAACCCGCAGGGAGAGGTTATTCCCAGCGATCTCATTGACCGTCTTTCTGGGGCCTTACTGGCCGAGCGCAGCGTCACCCCCCATGGTCGGGACAGTCGTTGGCATGCCCACCTCTATCCCATCGCCGTTGCGGAGAAGCTGGTGAAAGGGTTGTTTTATTCTGAAGAAGTTCTGCGGGCAGCAATCCGCTGGCCTTTAAAAATATAACAGGGGCAGAATATGACATCGGCACCGGAAGCCAAAATCATCGGCCGGGCCTCGGCGACAGAACGGCAGGCAAACTCATCGGAGCGTTTTTCCTTCTGGCTGCGGCCCGAGGAACGGGTCAATCCTTTCGACATTGTAGAGGCGGAACATTATGACACCAGCCGCACTTTCGGCTTGGTAACTAATATCTATCACACGACAGATGCAGCTTCCCATCTCTCCAACCTAATCTCCAACGACTTCGGGGAGGCCGTGGAGGAGCCCAACACGCCCCGGCAGGGCACCAATGTGGCTGAAGTGGCGGTCCTCAGCAATGACCGGGATATTTATATGCCCATTGCTTCAGAAGCCCGAATCCGTTTCGCCGACGCCGATGGTATTCAAATCGCTCTGGGTATCAATGCCATGCGTCCCGAAGACCGGGTCCCGGCTGGATTGATTGAATTGAGCAACGGTTCCAAAGCCATTGCTTATATTGACCGCCGCTATCTCCTGGGTCCGGAAGCCGCCCATCTTAATATTTCCGGCATTTCCGGCCTGGCCACCAAGACTTCATATGCCATGTTCCTGATCCAGTCAATTCTCCAAAGCATGGACGCTTCTAAGATAGCCACTGTCCTGCTCAATGTGAAATATAACGACCTGCTTACTATCCATGAATCACGGGGTCTCGAGCCGGAAGAACTTGATATGTGGGAGCAATTGGGGCTGCAGCCTCAGGCCTTTCCAAAGAACAAGGTGGTTTACCTGCTGCCCGAAGGCAAACAGACAGCCCAGACCGGCCGGCCGAATGTCTTTGGTGATCAGCCCCCCTTTCCTCATCAGGTCTATGCCTATGATCTGAAAACTACCATCGATAAATTAGATATTCTCTTCTCCCATGTTCCGGATCAATGGGATACCATCGGCTCACTGATCGGGGAAGTAAGCCAGGGAATCAGCAATCAAGAGCCGAAATGGCGGCACATTAAGACCTGGAATGATCTTTTAACCCAAAAGCCTTTAGTGGAGGGGGGTATTCCACAGAAGGTGGGCAATGTGGCAGCTTCTTCCGTGGGCAGGTTTTTGAGGATTTTACGGCGGGTGGTGAAGACCAGGCAGTCTGGGTTGTTCGTGGATCAACTGGCCTCTCGCCATACGACCATCGCCAGCGTCCTGGGGAAAATTCAAGGCGGCTATACCTATGTGGTGGACATTGCCAAACTCACCGATGCCGAGCAGACTCTGGTCTTCGGCGATCTGCTGCGCACGGTCTATGAGCTGTATTCCGAAGGAGGGGCTTCCTCCGGCTGGGAGGAAGAGGCCGAACTGCCAGAAAAAGTCATCATCTTCGTGGACGAGCTCAACAAATATGCCCCAGCCCGGGGCGAAGCAGCCAAATCTCCCATCCTGGAACAGGTCCTGGATATTGCTGAGCGAGGCCGGTCTTTCGGGTTAATCCTCTTTTCAGCCCAGCAATTTATGAGCGCCGTCCACCCAAGAGTGACTGGGAACGCCGCCACCAAGGTCTTAGGGCGGACCGATAGTGCTGAGTTAGGCGAAAGCGGCTATCGCTTCCTGGATAAGGATATCAAAATGCACCTGACCAGGTTGGACAAAGGTAGCTTGATCATGAGCCACCCCATTTACCGGCAGCCGGTTAAAATCAAGTTCCCGCGGCCAGCCTTTAAACAGGGGCGTTGAGGTGAGACGTAATCCTTCCGCCGCTGCGCTCAGAGAAGAGAGACTCCCGGCTCAATACGAGGAGCGTTTGCAATATCGGCATTGGGTCACCCCCCAATCGCTGACCCAGGCTCCTATCCATCGCTGGTTTGTTTTCCCCCACAGTTATGGGCGGGAACTCGTATGGGAACTGATCGATGAATGGGGCCTGACCTCACAAGACCATATACTGGACCCCTTTGTCGGCGCAGGCACCACCCTGCTGGCTGCCAAGGAACGTGGTCTGTCTGCCACTGGGGTTGACCTCTCTCCTCTGGCGGTGTTTGTTAGTCGCACGAAACTCAACGATCTTTCCCATGAGTATGCAGAGCAAGCAGTTAAAAAGTTTGTCGCCGACATTCAGACGAGGCCAGACCTACCTATTCAACCGAGTGACGCCTTCATCCAGAAGTTTTTTCCACCCCTCGTGTATCGGCGCCTGAAAACCATCAAAACTGCGATACTTGAGGAACTTGAAGGACAGCTAAAGGATTTTTTTCTGCTGGCAATGCTAGCCATCCTGAAAAACTTCAGTCTGGCGGTCCGGGATGGTGGTTGGCTGCGCTGGCAACCAAGAGGAATAAGCCCTGATGAAATCCTGCCGATCTTTGCACAGCAATTGCAGATCATGCTGGATGATCTAAGCAAAGCTAATTTCCCTTCTTCAAGAGGGGTCCAACAAGTATTCCAGGGGGATGCCCGTTCTCTGGACCTTAGTGAACAATATACCGCCGTTATTACCTCCCCGCCATATCCAAACCGACACGATTATTCCCGCATTTTCAATGTGGAGCTTGCCTTTGCCTTTTTGCAGGACAATGAAATCTTGCAGCTCCGGTATAAAAGCTTCCGCTCGCACGTGGAGGCTCGACCTCTCGATAATACAAACGACCTTTCTATCCTCCCGCCGTCTCTGTTTGATCTAGTGACCACATTGAGGGAGAAAAAAAGCGACCGCCGGGTTCCCGCAATGCTCCTGGGTTATTTTCAAGACATGTATCAAGTTCTCGCCACCCTTAGGAATATTCTGGCGAATGGTGCCCGACTGGCTTTTGTGGTGGGGAACGTCAGGTATAAAGGTGAGATGGTGGAGGTTGACGAACTCTTGGCGGAACTTGCCCAAAAAGCAGGTTTTACCTGGCTCAAGACCTGGATTGTGCGTTACCGAGGCAATAGCGCTCAACAAATGGGCAGGTATGGGAGAGAACGATCTCGAGAAAGTGTGGTTTTATTGCAGAAAATATAATTTCTGTCCAGCTAAACCAGAGAAAGTGATAACTGTTTAGAATTCAATAGTTTAATCGCCTCATGCTCGGGTGGCTCAAAAAGATCCTGGATATTACAGGTTATAAAAAGATTAAGTTGCGCAGAATTAATGACCAAGAACGTGATTACTGTAACACCGGACGATAATCTCTATAGCGCACGCGCCTTATTTGAAGAGCATAATTTTTCCTACCTACCCGTAGTTTTGCCGCCGGAGCGAAAAAAGGTGGTGGGGGTCTTGAGACTGGATGACATTCCCTCGGCCTACCAACAAAAACTTATCAAGGAGCGTCTGTTGCGTCTGACGTTGAGGCGGAAACGGGATGGAGAATCATAGAGGGCAATCTTTACACCTCGCCCTCAATTTGCCCTTGGGCGCGCCGCGGCCATCGCCAAGCTGGGCTTGGACACCGCTGGTCCTTGTCCCCTGCCGTCCAGCGATTCCTCAGCCCTGACGGCTTGCCGTCCCCAGGTGGCTTGACCGCGGCCGTCTCCAAGCCTGGCGTACTCAAGTCCAACGTGGGAATAAGGGGGAAGTTTAAAACCCTCCGTTTCCGGCCGTACACCAGAGAGTGACATCCGCTGCCCCCTGTCCTGGCCATTGCCCGCTGTTTTTGCTATAAGCCAACTATGCTGGTAACCAATACTCTCATCTTTCAACCGCCCCGGAGGTTGTCAAAATTGTGGCCATGTTCCCCCCTGCCCTTCCCCCTCAACCCCGGCCTGATACCGCCGGCCAACCTCCCGGATTCCTTGGTCTTATTGGCGGGCCGCGCCCTCGTTGCCAGATACCCCAATCTAACCCGGCCCCGAGAAATTACCGCCAAACCACCGCGCCATTGCCGCGCCACCGCCGATGCCCGCTGGAGTCAGACTTCCAAGGCCTCAGGTAACTATTGACCTCTCGGATGGGGGAACCGACGCATGCCGAATTTTAAGAATCTCCAGCAGCGATTTACCTTCCTGCTACTGGCACCATTACTATTTTTTCTTCTTATCACTGGGATTATTGGGTACAGGTTCAGCCGGGATATCCTCTTCACGGAGTGGCGGGAGATCGCCATGCTCAAGCTGGAACGTGCTGCCCACACTGTGGATATGCGACTTCATGGTCTCATATTATGGATGCAGGCCTTCGCCCGCGCCGGTCAAGCCCCCCAGGCAAAGGAGATTCAGCGGTGGCTGCTTGAGCAGATCCAGTCGCAGCCTGGCGTCAGCCAAGTCACCGTGATTTGGTTTACCCCATCCAACTCCAGGTCGGACCGTGACCGTCCGGTAATATTATCACCTATCCAATACCTTTACTCGTTGGGTGAGAAAAATGTCAGGCTGCGGGGGGAGTTATTAGACCGGAGCGACAAGCCGCATGGCACCATTGAGGTGAATGTGAGCTACAATTACCTGATGCAGGATATTCTTTACGAAGGCTGGATGCAGGCCCAAATGGCCTGTTTGGTTAACAATCAAGGGCAGTACTTGGCCCATAGCAACCCTGCCATGAAATCCAGGCTCTGCTTGGGGGAAACCCAGAATCCCATGGAGCTCAAGATGCTCTTGGCCATGCAGGAGAAACCATCCGCAATTCTTATGGAAGAAGGCTACAGTCCGGAGCACGTCATCGGTTATTACAAACTCAGATCGGCACCCTGGGCCATCATGCTGCATGCTCGAGGTAGCCAGATCCTGGCTCCCATGTTGCGGTTCCGGTTGTATTATTTGCTGGGCGGCGTTGTCTGCCTAACCATCATCCTGGTTCTCATCCGGCTGGCGTTGCAGCCAGTGGTCACGGCCATCCGAGACATGGCAGTCAAGGCCGATTCTGTCGCCCAAGGAAATTATGGAGAACCCCTGCCGGTGCTGAGCCACGATGAAATCGGCCAACTGACCGCCAGCTTCAACCGCATGGTCGTCGGTTTGAAAGAACGGGACTTCATCAGCAACACCTTCGGACGCTATGTGGATCAGGAGATCGCCCGGGAGTTGCTCAGCCGGCCGGAAGCTGGCCGCATGGGTGGGCAAAAACGGCAGGTTGTTATCCTTTTTTCCGATGTTCGCGGCTTTACCCCTTTGGCTGAATCTTTGACCCCGGAAGCCGTTATTCATCTGGTCAATCGCCATTTTTCCAAAATGATCGAAGTGATCCATTATCATCGGGGCATCATTGTGGATTTTTTGGGAGATGCCATTCTGGCCTTTTTCGATCCCCTAGAAGATCCCCTGGGACCGGTGGTGGGGCGGGCCCTTGGCTGTGCCTTGCAGATGCAAGAAGTGGTGGAGAGGGAAAATGAGGCTGAACCTGGGCTTCCTCCCTTGCATATCGGCATCGGCCTTCATGTCGGGGAGGTGGTGGTGGGAAACATCGGCTCCCTGAAGCGGGCCAAATATGGCATCATTGGGTCGGCGGTGAATCTGACGCACCGGATCCAGGGCCAGGGCCAAGCCGGTGAGGTGATCATCTCCGCGGCAATCCTGCACAATTCCCCGGAGATCTTGTAGGTCTCCCGGACCATCAGGACCCGCCTCAAGGGGATTTCGGCCCCGGTGACCCTGTATGCTGTGGAGGGCATGTCCAAGAAACGCCCCGAAGCCTAAACTCTCTTGGCCAGCTGGCATGCATCCGTCTGCGGAGGGCAGAGCCTCTGGGCCGGGAAACGATGCGCCCTTGACAGCCCCCAGCAGATTGGCGGATAATGCCGGTGAGGCGAACCATGACCGATTACCCAGCGCTCCCCCCATACACCATCCAGGAAAACCCCCGAGCCAAGCGAGTCATCCTCAAGGTGCTGCCGCAGCAGGGCGTAGTGGTGGTGATTCCTAAGGATTTTAGCCGGAACAAGGTGGCGGCTATTGTGGCCGAGAAGTAGGAGTGGCTGGCCCGAGCCTTACAAAAAGTCGGGGCCCAAGGGCCGACCGCTCCCACGGTCCAGGAGTTGCCCACGGTCATTCAGCTTCCTGCCATCCCTCTCAAGGTGGCAGTTTTCTATGCGAATACCGGCGGGTTGTCCCTGCGGTTGGCCCAAACCGGGCCGGAACGGTTAGTGTTGACCGGGAATTGTGCGGATTCCCAAGGCTGCCAAGAACTGCTCCGGCGGTGGCTCAAGGTACAGGGGCAAAGATATCTTCTGCCCTGGCTGAAGAAAATCAGCGAGGAGACCCGGCTGCTTTATCGCCAGGCCCGCATCCGGGGCCAGAAAAGTAGATGGGGAAGCTGTTCCGGTCAAGGCAACATCAATCTCAATTATAATCTCCTCTTCCTGCGCCCGGAGCTGGTGCGCTACATTCTCCTCCATGAACTCTGCCACACAGTGCACCTCAATCACTCCGAGAGCTTTTATCAACTGTTGGCTGAATTTGAACCAAACCATCAGGAATTGCGAGCCGAGATGAAAAGATCCTGGAAACAAGTGCCCTGGTGGGCTATATAATGGCTGGCATGAAGGTCAGGGCCATTGGTTTGGAAGAGGAGATTTAGTTCGTGCCTATCCGGAAACGGGCGGTTTTAAACTCCAGATGGTTTCTCTGGCGGAATT
>CAZARS010000126.1:4562-7818 GCA_964487625.1 uncultured Desulfobacca sp. | reverse complement strand
AGTTCCCACGGCCGGCCCTTGCCGATGGCACCTTTATCCAACAGCGCCCCCACCGGACAGGCCTGGACACAGGAGCCGCAGAAGACGCAGTCGGATTCGATGTAGGTCTTATCGGCCTTGGCCACGATCTTGTTATGATGCCCCCGATAGCCGATCTGGATGGCCAAGTTCACCTGGCGCTCATTACAGGCCCGGACACAACGGCCGCACATGACGCACTTGGAGAAGTCCCGGACAATCATACTATTATTGTCTTCATAATAGTATTTGGTGCCGGGCGGATTGGCAAAGGCCGGGGTCGGCACCTGGAACCGATAGGCCAGGCCCTGCAACTCGCATTCGCCATTGGCCTCACAGATGAGGCAGTTGTGGTTGCCAGAGGCCAGCATCAGGGCAATGATGTTGCGCCGGGCGGCATTAACCCGGGGCGTTTCCGTGTGAATAACCATCCCCGGGGTGGCTACGGTGGCACAGGCCGGGGCCAGGGTCCGCCAGCCCTCTACCTCCACCACGCAGACCCGGCAGGAGCCGGTGGGTTTGGTACCCTGCATATAGCACAGCGTGGGAATGGTATAGATCCCGGCAGCCCGAGCCACGTCCAGGATGGTCTGCCCGGTTTGCAATGCGACGGTCTTGCCGTCAATGGTTACTGTGGGAGTGCTCATCTTTTCATTCGCCTCCATCTTAGAAAACCCGATTTCAACCCATGGACCCAAAATACGTGTAAATTTTCACATATCATTCTATTCAAGGGGACAAGTCGCGTCAATCATTTTTCAAAGTAATCTCATATAAGTGTCATTTATGACATGTTCACTCGACCTTACACCGGCATCCCAGGTGGCAATATTTGCAGTTCGCCAAGGATTTGTTCAAATTATCAAATTGGCCCCGCAAGGCCTCTCGCTTCCTTGACAATTGCTCTCCTGGAATTATATTACAAGTTCAGTTAAGGATAACCCTACTCGCAACAATCCACCCAACCCCATTTTTCACCCTTCGAGGAATCACAAGCCATGATACTTGATAACGAGGCATTGACCCCCGAGGTCTGCGCCCAGCAGATATTTGAATTGAGCGGTACCCGGTTTGAACCGGAGGCTGCCGCGGAGCTTTGGCCCCGCATCCTCCAGCACAAATGGCTTATGTCTGAAAAATTGGGCCGGGATGTGGGATTCCGGGTGGCCTGTATTGATTTCCTGGAGAACATGGAACTGGCCGATCGGGAATACCTGGCCTATAAACGGCAGGATACCTTGGATGAACTGGGGGCCCGTACCATCAGCCGGGAGATCTGGGATGGTATCTCTGATTCCCAACCCCCCAAACAGATCGTGCAGCGCAAGATTATCCTGCCCTTGACCCGGCCAGATCTATCCCAGAAACATGGGGTGGTGCCGCCCAAGGCCATCATTTTTTTTGGCCCGCCGGGTACCGGCAAGACTCATTTTGCCAAGGCTATAGCTGGGGTCTTGGCCTGGTGGTTCATTGAAATCGCCCCCAGCATGCTCCTGGTGGAAGGGACCGCTAAGATGGGGGCCAACCTGCGGGCCATTATGGAAAAAGTCCGGACCCTGGACGAAGCGGTAATTTTCATTGATGAATTTGAAGAATTGGCCGGACGTCGGGATGAGGCCGACCGGCTGGACAAATCCGTGACCAACGAATTCCTCAAGCAGGTGCCGCTCTTAAAGAGCGAAAGCAGAAATCTGCTCCTGGTCTGCGCCACCAACTATATCCGGCAGCTGGATGATGCCCTCTTGCGCCCCGGCCGCTTTGACTGCATCATCCCGGTGGGTGGCCTCAATGAGGATGAACGAGCCACCATCGTCCAGCACTATCTCAATAAGGTCAATGCCGGGGAAGTGGACCTCAACCTGCTGGTGAAAATGACCAGCCGCTTTACCCCGGCCGACCTGGAGTACCTTTTCCAGCAAGTGGCCCATTATGCTTTTGAGCAGGAGCTGGTTACCGGACGGGACTACAAAGTAACCACGGCCACTATCCTGGAGATCATTCCCAAGATCCGACCGACTTTGACGAAGGAGATCATCACGGAATTTGAAAAGGACAGCCTGACATACTCGCGGTTTTAAGGAAAAATCTCTGCTCAGCAGCGCCATAGAGGGAAGAATTAAAAATCTCCGGAACGGCGTGGTAAGGCCATTCCGGAGATCTTAACTCTATTTTCTCCCTGGGTCTTCATCTGGATAGTGACATGGGCGGCCCGGCTGTCAGGCATACTGATGGTTTAGGCCCAGAGACCCGCAATGGGAGGGGGATCCGCTAAATTATTTTAAAGAGGGTTGCGACTGCCGTAGGGTTTGTAGACTCCTGCAATCACTTTATCCTTGACCTGGAGGCGATGGTCCACACTGACTTCACCTTGGAGGTGCCAGAAGATGGCCACTGCAGCCACGCTGACCGCCACAACCAACAGACCGATGCTCCCCAATGCAGCAGAGCTTTCATGGCCAGCCCTCCTGGGAATTTATCTTACAAAGAGATTTTTTTATTAGATAATTTATTTTAAAATAATATTTATAGATAAATAAAATAAATTATTAAATATGAGGAACCCGCTATAATAGGCCGCTGCGGAGAGAGCTACAAGCCGGCGCCGTCCAGTAACTTTTGCCTGTCCTTGCTTTGAAAGTGTTAAGGAAGAAGCCGCGCCGAGGCGGGAAGTTTTCCCCAACCTTGCTTTTTCAGTTGACTCTTGCCCGGATACCTGCTAATTAATGAAAAAATGCACAAAGGTTTACATCACAATCCATAGAGGAGAGGGAATATGTCTGCCAAATTGATTAAAGGGGCCGAGGTCGCGGCCCAGATCCGGGAAGAGTTGAAAAAAGAGGTTGAAGAACTAAAGGCCAAACACAATGTCACCCCGGGGTTGGTCACTATCCTGGTGGGTGAGGATCCGGGTTCGGTGAGCTATGTCACCGCCAAACAGAAAACTGCCCATGAATTGGGCTTTTACTCCGTGCAGGACAATCAGCCCACCACTATTTCGGAAGCAGAATTGCTGGCCCTCATTGAGAAATACAACAACGACCCCAAAATTCATGGTATCCTGGTACAGCTGCCGCTGCCCAAGACCATTGACACCAACAAAGTGCTCTATGCCATTAATCCCAATAAGGACGTAGACGCCTTCCATCCCGTCAACGTGGGCCGTATCCTCATCGGCCAGTATGCCTTCCTGCCCTGCACTCCGGCCGGTTGCCAGGAGCTTATTGTCCGCAGCTACGGT
>CAZARS010000126.1:1511-4547 GCA_964487625.1 uncultured Desulfobacca sp. | reverse complement strand
GTAAAGAAGTGGTGGTAGTGGGCCGCTCCAACATCGTGGGCAAACCCATGGTGGCCATCATGATCCAGAAACTTCCTGGGGCCAATGCCACCGTTACCTGTGTCCACACCGGTACTCCTAAAGATAAGCTCATCGAACATTGCCGCCGGGCTGACATCCTCATCGTGGCCGCCGGGGTGCCCAAATACGTCCAAGCCGATTGGGTCAAAGAAGGGGCATGCGTCATCGACGTGGGCGTCAACCGTATCGGCATCAGTGAAAAAACCGGCAAAGCCATCCTGGCCGGGGACGTGGATTTTGATGCAGTCAAAGAAAAAGCCGGCTGGATTACCCCGGTGCCCGTCGGGGTCGGCCCCATGACCATTACCATGCTCATGAAGAACACCGTCATGGCTGCCAAACTAGCCGCGGGCCTGATCAAGATTTAACTCGATAAGTTTTTCTTGGCATGGCGAGGGCGTCCCTACGGGGATGCCCTTTTTTATGAAGGGAAAAGGAAGGAGGGAAAAGGCTTAAAACAGATCATGGCCCGAGGACCACGGACATGCCAGGGCGCAGACCGGTGGCCGCCACAAACCCAGCCGGAACCTCCAACACCAGGTCCACCGGCCCCGGCGAGGTAAAATTACTGGGATCATGGGGCTGACGGTTTGTATGGAAGCCGCTGATCCGCCCCTGATCGATCCAAATAATGTCAATAGGTATGAGCATCCCCCGCATACAAAAGGTCTGCACTTCCCGGAAGGGGAAGACAAAAAGCATGCCCATACCCCAGGGCAGGTCCCGACGGCCGCTCAGCCCCAGATAGAGTTTTTCCGGCGAGGTCACCACTTCGGCCCGCACCTGCGTCTTCCCCAACCAGACAGTGATCCAGGGGTTGCCGGCGGGGGAGAGATCGGCAGCCGCCGCAGCTAGACTCCAGCCCACTAGCAACAGGGCGAACCCGCACGCCAGCCGATTACGGGGCCTGCTCCGGCGACAAGTCTTCCTCATGGTTATTTTTGCCGTTGCTCGGCTCCAACAGAGCTTGGTCCCTTACAAATGGCATTTGCAGCCCCGGGCTTCCCAGTCGGCGACGATTTTTTCATACGCCGCCACATCACCATCAGGGTGATATGCCAGCAAGCGGTCGTTCAGGGCCGTCAGCGTGGCGTCGTCCAGAGCGTCGTTTAGCTGCAGAAACAAAGCCTGCTCCTCAGCCAGGTGGTGGGAGTAAAGATTGATCAGAGCTATCATGGCGGCCAGGATGTCATCCAACGCGGTCTCCTGCCCCTGCTGATACCGCTGGGTGGCGGTGTCCAGTGCCTGGATGAGCCCTGCTACCTGCCGATGCTCTGCCTGCAGCTGTGAGACCCTCTGCCGGTCCACGGACGACAGCGGCTTCTCCTTCAGAGCCGCCAGCAGGACAGCCTCCTCCTTGGGATGGTGGGCGGTGATCACATATCCTGAAAAAAAGGCCACGACGGCCTTAAGGAAGCGCACCTCTACAAAGGCAAAGTCCCGACTGATAGCCATATTGCCCTCCAAGCGGGCCTTTTCTTGGGCCAACAGGTGCAAGAGCCGTTCTATCGTGCGATGTTCCTGGAGTAAATTTGCCAATGCGGACATGTCGGGCCTCAATGCTGCTGTTTTAAGATAACATACCGGCCTCGTGACGGCCAAGGCAGAAAATTGCGGGCGCCCGGGCTAAGCAGCCGCCCCTGCCTGACCAGACTTATTTTGAGCAGTTCGTTTTCTTTTAAAACAAACGGGGAGACTGAAGTTTGGCAGACAAACCGCCACGATCCCGGAATAATCACCTTGGGGGGATGGCGGCCCTCCCCGTGTTTATTGGAACTTCCCTGCTGCGAGGCTTAATCAAAATCAAAGATTTCCTGGAGGAAGGACTTCCGCTTGTGAGGCGGCTTGCTCGACGACTGCTTGGGGTGGTCGTAGCGGTGCTCCCGTGGTGGGCGTTGGCTTTCTGGTTGGTCGTAAGGTCCACTAGCCTCTGGCCTGGCCGCACGGCTGATGATCTTGTCGAGTTCGCCTCGATCAAGCCAAATGCCCCGGCACTTCGGGCAGTAATCGATTTCGATGCCATGTCTTTCGGCTAGCAACAGATCAACTGCACATACTGGACATTGCATGGCCATTCCTCCTGAGTGCTGTTATTTCTTAAGATATGGACGAATAATTGCTTGACCAAAAGTCAGCTGCTAGTTGCGTTTTTTATGGTAATTATTTCATCTTGGCCGAGCCTTGGTCTGGTGAGGCCTTATTTGGGGCGCTTGTCTTGGCGCGGTATGGTCACCACCTCAGGGAAAGGCAGCAGGTGGGCTGAAGCGCCCCGCCAGCTCCCCCAGCGCTCCAAGACTTCTCGCCGTTGCAGCCACAAGATAAAACCGGCCAAGCCGAGATAGAGCACGACAAGGCCCTTGGCGGTGCCCTCCGAGGCTGGCCACTGTCCACTGAAGCCCAACTGGCCAGCCAGAGCCCCGTATGGGATAAACTGACCAACAAAAAGCACCAGCAGGAGCAGGGCGCCTTTCATATCTAAACGGAGGCTCAGTAGCAGGATAACAGCCAACAGGGATTGGGCTGCGGTGAGGAGAATTTCGTTTAATTGAAAGCTACCCATGGGAAGCGGAGCGGCAAAGGAGCCCAAGGATAGACCATACACTCCAGGAATCATCCCCACTAGCAGGGTCCACTGGTTTAACTTAGCAGAGAGCAGACTGCCTAAGGCGATACCCGCCTGACCACGCAGAGCCAACATGGCGGCTACGGTGAATTCCGGGGCCTCCGAGGCCAGGGGGGCCAGCCATTGAATGAGGAGAAACTCATTGATGCCCAGAACCTTGCCGGTGGCCACCAAAGACTCGCTGAAGGCCTCGGCATTGGCCAAGATAACTCCAGCAGCCGCTGCAAATAAACCGGCCGTGGCCAACCGCCGGGACCTGCGCGGCAGGCGGCCCAGCAAGGCCGGAGGGCCGTCCAATTCACACTCCACACAAGGCCGCCGGCTGGCCAACACGATGTACCAACCGAAAAGGC
>CAZARS010000126.1:0-1501 GCA_964487625.1 uncultured Desulfobacca sp. | reverse complement strand
TGAAGACCAGCCCATCATACCAGGCCAGACTGCCCTTGACTGGGATGAAAAAGGCATATATGGTGGCCAGTCCTAGAAAGAGGATCTCCGTCCGCCTCTCCTCCCCGAGTAGGATGGCCTCCCGCCGTTTGAGCCAGGCGAGTCCCACCACCATAGCCCAGGCCACCCCGATGATCAACCGGTTGGCACCGGTCATATTGGCGATGGCGTATCGGGCGTAATCCCCCTGGGGATGCTGGCCGGCCTGCCAAGTGAAGTACATGTCCACGGCATACTCCGGCAAGACGGCAATGAGGGCCAGCACAGCCAGGGCCAGAGCCTGGGAGATGTCTTTCTGGGCGGTCTCACAGGCCCACAAAAGGAGAAATGATGCTCCCAAAATGGCTGCGCCGGTGAGGAGCGCGACCACCGGAGGGGCCGGGGTGAGGGGCAGGAGGTGCAGAGCCAGACCGGGGATTGTCAGAACCCCGGCACTGATGAGGGGCAAAAGGTGTTTGGCGGTTGCCATAGGTCTCTCCTTATTCTGGGCGAATACTCTTGAACCATGGTCACGCCTAGGCCTCAGAACAAAAAAGCGAGACTTCGGCGCGATGGCTCACTCCAAAAGTCTCGCTGATTGGCCTCTGCCAACGGCAAAGCCAAGCGCCTGAACTGACGCTGGATTGGTGACTTTGCCCGAAGCAGCTACTCCCTTTTGCTGAAGATTAACATAACCAGGAATAGGGGATTTGTCAACGGCAAAACAACTCTGGCCTGGGCCCGAGGTTGAGGGGTCAACGTTTTTCCAAACTACTTGGAAAATCTATAAAAATAAGGTATTTTCTCACCATCTCGCGGCAATCTGCCCTCTCGGACCAGGTTACTGGCCCGCAACGTGGCAGGGAAAGTTGACCTTCGCCTTGATCAGAAGCAACAATATAAGTATCCGGCAGGCTTCTTGCAACGCTTACAAAGGAGGCCAAGAGCCAAAAAAGCCTTGCGTCAATGGCTTCTTTTCTCTTGTCATCCTGAGCGACGCGAAGGATCTGGAATTCTGCGGTCGCTACGCTCCCTCAGAATGACACGATAAGACGAATAAGAGGTATACCAAGGCACCATCAATCTTATGCACAAACGATGCTGGACAGTGGTGAAGCAGTAAGATATTAGGCCCCTCGATCTGGGCTTTATTCTTATGCTGCCATGAAGGCGACGGTGAGGCTGCGGGAGAGGTAGCAGGGCGGGCGGCAACGGCGATGATAATGGCCCATCCTTTTGTCCTCCTGCTAGCTCTGGACTGATATATTTCCTGTGTAGAAACCCTTTGCCGAAGAGAGGACCCTATGTCTCAACTGATCCCTGGCAATCTCTTGACCACAGCCATGGCTATTTTACCCCATGAAGAAGTGGAGCCAGCCCTAGAGTTGGCCCTGAGTCTGGATATCCCTTTCTGGCCGCAGCTGCCCCATGTGTCCTATTATGAGGACATGTATGTGCAGGCCGCGGAGCATTTTCCTGGCAT
>CAZARS010000125.1:0-7902 GCA_964487625.1 uncultured Desulfobacca sp. | reverse complement strand
GAGGGCCGCGGAGAGAAAAAGACCTTGGTCGCCGTATGGGAGCTGCAGCCAGCGGGCGCGCCAGTTGGCCACCAGGCTGATGAGTTTGAGGCCGGGGGCAGAGCCCATAATACTCAAGGCAAAGGCGCCGGCACTGAGGCCGGGGGTCTGCATGGCGGCACGGATTTGTTGATCATAATCAGGGGGGGCCAGGGTGTCGGCGTGGAGAAAAAAGAGGATATCCCCCTGGGCGGCGGCCGCGCCCCGATTTTGTTGCCGGGCCCGGCCGGGCGGGGAGAGGAGGACGGTAGCGCCACTGGCTCGGGCCAAAGCCACTGTATCGTCTTGGCTACCGCCGTCTACGACCATAATCTCCACGTGGCGACCGGTCCGGAGGCTGGCTAAGCAGGCGGTAATATGCCGGGCTTCGTTGAGGGTCGGGATGATGACGGAGATGACTGGCTGAGGGGTCAACATCATGAACTCCAGGCTTAGTGCGTGGCCTGTGGTTTTCTTAACCACTCGCTGACGGTCGTGGTTTTGATCATGCTGGAAAGAGCTGGTGATCATTGTCAGTTAAAACGAGATTTCTGGCGCTAGGATTAAATCTTCAGGGCGGTCGAGGTCTCGGAGGGTGGGTAAGAGCGCGGTGGAAAGGCCCAAGCTCTTGGCTTTTGTCAGGGTCTGGGCCAGGACCTGAGCGGTGCCCCAGGCAATATCTTGGAAAAGTTCCGGGTAGAGGGCCTTGAGGCCCAGGAGATAATACCCGCCGTCGTGGGCGGGTCCGAGGACGAGGTCATGGTCCTTGAGGTGTTGGAAAGCGGCGGCGAGAACAGCCCCGCTGAGGTCGGGGCAATCACAGCCGATGACCAGGGTCGGGCCCGGAGCGGTGGCCAAGACGTTTTGGAGGGCGTGGCAGAGGCGTTGGC
Organism: uncultured Desulfobacca sp.; assembly: GCA_964487625.1. GTDB lineage: Bacteria > Desulfobacterota > Desulfobaccia > Desulfobaccales > Desulfobaccaceae > Desulfobacca. The sequence goes on along the minus strand of CAZARS010000125.1, from coordinate 6,994 downwards.
CCAGGTCGCCCTGGCTCTGGAGACAATAGTCGAAGTGGGGGCCGTACAGGCGAGCCATGGCTGCGGGGGTGCCATCGGTGATGTAGACCATCACTCTGATGCCATGGTCAGCGGCAAAGGTGCGGGCTACCTGTAAGGGCAGGCGGGTGAGACGCTGCATCAGGCGGGCCGCGCCGCCGGCTCCCAAGGCGGGGATGAGCCTGGTTTTGGTCTTGCCGGGAACAGGATACCTGGTAAAGATGATGAGATTGCCAGGGTGCATGAACAGGGAATTCGATTGCTAACAACTTGATTATTGCCGACAAGCTGACTACTGTATATCTGTATCTTTCTGATGTTATCGCAATCCAGCAGATAACGCAAACAGACACTTGACCCTCAGCGTAAAGGAGAGAAAGCCATGAGCACCCCAACAACACCTCAGACCATCTGGAAATGCGGCGAATGTGGCTATACTATGACTGCGCCGATGCCGCCGAAAGTTTGTCCGGCTTGTAATAAAGAATGTGAATTCAAGGACGTGGGCTGTTATACGCCGGATTGCGGCGGCCCGGGCAATATTGATCCACGCCTGAAATAGCCCTAACCGGCGGCGGCTAGCCGGGGGATGGGCCTGAGTGTGCCGGGTCCCCCGGCAAGAGGAAGGTTATCCTTACCTTCAAGATGGCAGGGGTAGACGACGGCTTATTGCCATGGTTACTGCCTCTCACCTTTGCCTCGTCTGTGTGGCAAGGAGAATGTATTTTACAATTGTCAATAGATGGTTAAAAGCCAGAGGATGGGACCAAAAGGAAGCCTAAGCCACGGATCCAGGGGTTGACGGCTCCAGGGAGAAAGGTTGTGACGGCGCTATGGGAAAACATCTGGTGTTGGTGGGGGGCGGCCATGCCCATCTTACCTGCCTGAAAAAACTGCGCGATTTTGTCGAGCGGGGCCATGCCGTGACGGTCATCGGTCCGGCCCGGCATCATTACTATTCCGGGATGGGGCCCGGGATGTTGGCCGGGACCTATCGCCCCCAAGAGATTCGCTTCAATACGCAGAAAATGACCGAAAAAGGAGGGGGCCGCTTTGTCCAGGGTTATGTGGCGCGAATAATGGCCGAGGAGAAACGCCTCATCCTCACTTCTGGGGAAGAGATCGCCTATGACGTGGTTTCTTTTAATACCGGTAGCGGGATCCCCATGGGGAATTTGCCCATAGCCCAGGACGCCAGAGTTTTTACGGTGAAACCCATCGAGCAGCTCCTGGCGGCACAAGCCTTCCTGCGGGAGCGCCTGCAGAAGCAGAGCCTGCACCTTCTCGTGGTGGGGGGCGGTCCGGCGGGTCTGGAGATTGCGGCCAATGTCTGGCGGTGGGTGAGTCGCTTGGGCGGCACGGCCAAGATAACGGTGGTGGCCGGGCGTCGCCTGATGGGCAATTTTCCTGAAAAAGTTCGGGCCTTGGCCCACACTTCCTTGAGTCAGCGGGGGATCGAGGTGTTGGAAGGGGCGCCCCTGCAGGAGATTCAGTCCAAGGTCGCAGTGCTCCAGGATGGCCGCCTGCTGCCCTTTGACGTTATTTTCTTGGCCTTGGGCGTCCAACCATCGCCCCTGTTCCGGGAGTCGGGACTGTCGACTGGTCCGGATGGGGGCCTGCTGGTCAACGATTTCCTGCAAGCGGTGCACCATCCAGAGATGTTTGGCGGCGGCGACTGCATTTATTTGCAATCCCGGCCCCTGGACAAAGTAGGTGTCTATGCGGTGCGGGAAAATCCCATCCTTTATCACAACTTGTTGGCGGCGTTGGAAAACCGCCCTCTGCGGCGCTTTGCCCCCGGCGGTGCCTATCTCCTGATTTTTAATATGGGCAACGATCGAGGGATCTTTTGGAAGAAGCAGGTGGTCTTTGACGGGAAGTTGGCCTTTTGGCTCAAAGATTTTATCGATCGGCGCTTCATGCGGAAATTTCAGATCTCCGGTGAACTCGAGGAACCCTAAGGGGAGGAGAGACGAGGCGGCTATGCTGCAATTACGCAAGATGTTTACTTTGGCCGAGAGTATGGACGCGGCGCAAGCCAAGCAGTTTATGGCTGAGCATCCGGAAGGCAGCTATATCTTATTGGATGTGCGCCAACCCTGGGAATACGAAGAGGAGCACCTGCCGGGCGCCAAACTGATCCCCCTGGGGCAGTTGGGCGAGGCGGTGGCGGAGCTGGATAAGGATAAGCCGGTGATCACCTACTGCGCCATCGGGGGGCGCAGCCGGGTGGCGGCCCAGATGCTCCAAGGGTACGGTTTTCAGGAGGTCTATAATCTGAAGGGGGGCATAAAGGCCTGGCAAGGTTATAAGGCCAGTGGGCCGGAGGAGCTGAACCTGGACTTGGTGCGGGGCGACGAAACACCCAAGGAGATTGCCGCCCTGGCCATCGGCATGGAAGAGAGCTTGAAGCAGTTTTATCAGACTCTATTGGGCATGGCTCCAGACGCGGAGGTCAAGGCCCTCTTTGCCAAGATGGTGGAGGTGTCGGACCTCCATAAACAGAAGTTTGTGGACTTTTACCGGCAGCTGGAGCCCGCGCCGGACGTCGCGGCCTTGGAAGATAAGGTGCGGACCGACGTTATGGAGGGCGGCTATAAGATGTCAGAATTCCTTGAGAAAAATAAAGAACACATGCAGACCCTGTTGGGTGCCCTGGATGTGGCCATGATGTTGGAGACCCAGGCCTTGGACCTCTACCGGCGCTTTGCCGAAAAGGCAGCGATGCCGGCCACCAGGGATTTCCTGCTACAGGTGGCCCAGGAGGAGAAGGTGCATTTGAACATGTTGGGGAATCTTCTCGAGGAAAAGGGCAAGGCCGGAGCGTTGTAAAATAGGCAATCGGGAATGGGTAACAGGAAATAAGCTATGGGGGGCAAAAAAGAACTCCCTTTGCTTTGTACTCATCTTTACATGGCATCGGTAAGGCATGAATCAATTATAGTGGCCCTTATCCTAACCTTCTCCTGGCGTGGCGGCGAGCAGAAGCTGAGGGCTTTCCGGATGAAAGCCGCTTAATATGAGGGTGATTTAAAATGAGTCCGCCTGCCCCCTTCATCTGGTTCATTTTAATATCTTGACTTTTATTTTTTCAGGGGTAACGGCGACAACTTCCAAGCCTTCGGGGACTTCCACGGCGATTTTAGCCTCGTAGGTGCCGGGCTTAAGGTTTTTCAGGTTGATGCGAGGGGTTATCTCCTCGGGGCGGAGGAGGTCCAGATTGGTGGCCGGGCCGCGCACGGTGACGGTGACTTTGGCAGGGTCCAGGCGGAGGGGATTACTGGCGCCGTAGGGGACGATAACGATATTGGCAAAGGTCTTGGTCTGGAGTTTGGGTCGGATCGTAATCTTGGCGACGATGGGTTGGGTATCCAGAGAGGTTAAGGGGAGGTTTTGAAAGTCCAATTCCACTTCCCGGGTGAGGGAAGAGCTGAGTTTGCTGATATCGATGGGGATCGTGTTGATCTGTTTGAGTTGTTGCACAACGTTTTTGGGACCACGCACCATGGTTTCTTTGGGGGTTAAAGTGATTTCGCCCACTTCGAAGCCAGGAGCAGGGGAGCCTTTGATGACCGGCAGGACGTCGAGACGGCGGTTCAGGGCCTGATCCAGCTCAATGGTCACGGCATTGGGGCGGATGCGGCTTACCACCACGCCCCGGGGGAAATTCAGAACGCTGGGCGTGATGATTTCATGGCGGGTGCCGGGTTTGCTGCCGGCCAGGTCAATACGGATGTGACGCTTTTCATCGGTCAGATCCCGGATGACGCTGCGAGGGGCCTGGACCCGCACCTCGATCTGGGACGGGATCTCGTTGGTGACCATGAGTTGTTTGGGCACATTGGTGAGTTCCAGGGCCATTTGCAGCGTGGTTTCGGTGCGTTCTTCGGAGCCGACCGCGAACCAGGCGGCCACTGCCAGGAGCAGAGCGAAGAGTTTGAGTGCCTTATTTCTTTTCAAAGAGGCGATATATCTTTGCAAACCAGCCTCCGGGGGGAGCGGCCTCTTGGGCAAAACTGGCGGTGAGGCTCTGGAGGAGTTGGACACGGCTGAGATCGGTGGTCAATTTGCCTTCCCGGGCCAGGGAAATCTGGCCTTTCTCTTCGGAGACGATGATGGCGATGGCATCGGAATGTTCGGTGATGCCCAAGCCGGCGCGATGCCGGGTGCCCAGCGATTTATCCAGGCCGACCTGTTGGGTCAGAGGGAGGACGCAGGCCGCGGCCAGGATCTGATCGCCGGAGATGATGACGGCGCCGTCGTGGGTGGGGCTCTTGGGCCAGAAAAGGGTGATCAATAATTCCCGGCTGACGGCGGCGGCGAGGGGGATGCCGGTCTCCAGGTAGTCCCGGAGCTTGCTATGGCGCCGCAGGACGATGAGGGCGCCGATCTTCTGATGAGCCAAGCTTTCGGCCGCGGCGCTGATCTCCTCGAGGACCTGGGGTTCGGTGTAGCCGTAATGGAAGACGGCTTGGCGACCAACTCGACTTAACATACGGCGGATATCGGCTTGGAAGATAATGATGATAATGAGGACGAGGCTTTTGACGAAGCCTTCCAAGAACCACTCCAGGGTGTAGAGGTCCAGGCGGCGGGCGCCCCAATAGGTCAGCAGGAGAATGAGGATGCCCGCCAGGATCTGGACACCCTGGGTACCCCGGAGCAGGAGAAGCAGTTGATAAATCAGGATGGCCGTCAGAGTAATGTCAACGATATCCTGCCAACGTAAAGGGAAGAGTTCAGCAAGCATGGAAGGAGGGGGCCGGCTGGAAAAAGTAGTTAGGGTTCAGGACCGTAGAGCACGGCTGACATAACGGTGCAGAGCTCTTTGGCCAGCCGGACATTGTGGGTCCGGATAATCCGAGCGCCGCGCAGCAGGCCAACGGCGATGGCGCCGAGGGTGCCGATATCCCTCCCGGTCACCGGCTGGTCAAGCAGGGTGCCGATGAAAGCCTTGCGGGACACGCCGAGCAGGAGAGGGGAGCCCAGATCGAGGAACTCGTCCAGGCGGCGGAGGAGCTCCAGGTTATGATGGAGGTTTTTGCCGAAGCCGATGCCCACATCCAAGATGATGTTGTGGGGGGCGATGCCATGGGCCAGGGCAGACTCCCGACGTTCGGCCAGGAAGGCTTTGACTTCGGCGACCACATCGTCATAGCGGGGGGCTACCTGCATGGTCCGGGGTTGTCCCTGCATGTGCATGAGGACGACGGGAACGCTGGCCGCGGCGGCTACTTGGACCATTTGGGGATCAAAACGCAGGGCGCTGATGTCGTTAATGAGGTTGGCGCCAGCGTCTAGGGCGGCTTGGGCGACAGTGGCTTTGTAGGTGTCGATGGAGATGGGGATATCACTGTGTTGGCGGATGGCCTGGATAAGGGGGATGACCCGGCGCAATTCCTCGGCCTCGGCAACGGGTTCGGCGAAGGGGCGGGTGGATTCGCCGCCGATATCCAGGATGTCAGCGCCGTCGGCAGCCAACTGCAGGGCTTGGTTGAGGGCGGCCTGGGGCTCGAAATACAGGCCGCCGTCAGAGAAAGAATCCGGCGTGACGTTGACGATGCCCATAAGGACTGGCCGGCGTTGAAGATTGAAGGTCCGGGAGCCGATGACCAGGGAGTCGATGGCCGGTAGAGAGTGACGCTGACAGCTTTGGCTCAGAGGCATGATTCCGCTACTAACCTTAGGCATTGATGGCGGGGGCCATGGGCTCGGCCTCGGGAGTCTGGACCGGCGGTTTGGCCACATAACGGGAAACGATGGCATCAACCTCGTTGCTGTCGAGGGTTTCCTTTTCCAGCAGGGCGTTGGCCAAGGCATGGAGGGCCTCTTGATTCTCCCGGAGAAGAGTGCGAGCCCGCTGGTAGGCATTTTCGACAAACCGTTTGATCTCGTTGTCGATGAGCCGGGCGGTTTCTTCGCTGAAATCGCGATTCTGGGCGATTTCCCGGCCTAAGAAAATGTGCTCTTCCCGTTTGCCGAAGGCCAGTGGTCCGAGGTTTTCGCTCATGCCCCAGTTACAGACCATCTTGCGGGCTAGTTCGGTGGCGCGTTCGATGTCGTTGCCGGCGCCGGTGGTGAGGTGTTGCAGGACCTGTTCCTCGGCCGCCCGGCCACCCATGAGGACCGAGAGGGTATCGAGGAGATACTCCCGGGTGTAGGTGTGTTTTTCGTCAAGGGGCAGTTGTTGGGTGACTCCCAGGGCCCGGCCGCGGGGGATGATGGTGACCTTGTGAATGGGGTCGGTGCCAGGGAGGAGCTTGGCCACGAGGGTGTGGCCGGCCTCATGGTAGGCCGTGTTGCGGCGCTCGGCCTCGGAGATGATCATGCTTTTGCGTTCGGAGCCCATAAGGATTTTGTCTTTGGCCCGCTCAAAATCCTCCATGGTGACTTTATCTTTATTATCCCGGGCGGCAAAGATGGCGGCTTCATTGACCAGGTTTTCCAGATCAGCGCCGGAAAAGCCGGGGGTTCCCCGTGCCAGGACAGAGAGATTAACCACCTCGGAGAGGGGAATTTTCCGGGTATGGACTTTGAGGATATTTTCCCGTCCCTTGAGATCGGGAATGGGCACGACGATCTGCCGATCGAAGCGGCCGGGTCGGAGCAGGGCCGGGTCGAGGACGTCGGGGCGGTTGGTGGCGGCGATGAGGATAACGCCTTCATTGGACTCGAAGCCGTCCATTTCCACCAGGAGTTGGTTGAGGGTCTGTTCCCGTTCGTCGTGGCCCCCGCCCAAACCGGCGCCGCGATGGCGCCCGACGGCATCGATTTCGTCGATAAAGATAATGCAAGGGGCATGTTTTTTGCCCTGCATGAAAAGGTCGCGCACCCTGGCCGCGCCTACCCCTACGAACATTTCTACGAAGTCAGAGCCGCTGATACTGAAGAAGGGTACCCCGGCTTCACCGGCAATGGCTCGGGCCAGGAGGGTTTTGCCGGTGCCCGGCGGACCGACGAGAAGCACCCCCTTGGG
>CAZARS010000124.1:0-8036 GCA_964487625.1 uncultured Desulfobacca sp. | reverse complement strand
AGCAGCGGGAGGGCCTGGTACCCCGGACCCTCAGACCCATCCTGGAGCTGCGGGCCCGGCTGAAAGAGCGGGCCAAGACCGCCCCTGACCCGACCACCGCCGCCGAGTTCAAGGCCCGCCAGAACGCCCTGAAGTGGATCCTGGTCACCTGCTTCGGCTACCTGGGCTATAAAAACGCCCGTTTCGGCCGCATCGAGGCCCATGAAGCCGTCACCGCCTACGGCCGGGAAAAACTCCTCACCGCCAAAGAGATCTGCGAAGACGCCGGCTACCAGGTCCTCCACGGCCTCACCGATTGCCTGTGGATTAGGAGGATGAATGGTGGACGGGAAGCAAGGCGCAGTGCGCCCTGCCCTCCCCTCCCCCCCTACCCACAGTATCTCAGCCCCATCGAACTCCAGGACCTCTGTCGACGCATCACTGCAGCCACTGGGGTAACCATGGCCCTGGAGGGGATTTACCGCTGGGTTGTCTTTCTGCCGTCGGTGCAGGAGGAGGGGCGGCCGGTGCCCAACCGCTACTTCGGCGTGTTTCAGGACGGCACCCTGAAGTATCGCGGGCTCATGTGTCGGCGGCGGGATACCCCGCCCGTGGTGCGGCAGGCTCAGGAGGCGTTGTTGGCCAAGCTGGCGGCCGTCCAGGATTGGCAGGACGGGCAGGCACGCTGGCCGGAATTCCAGGATGTCGTGGCGCAGTATCGGGGCCGGTTAGAGCAGGGGCTGGTGGAACCCCAGGACCTGATCATCACCAAGGTCCTGTCCCGGCCCCTCGCCGAATTCCGGGTGCAGACCCACACGGCCCTGGCGGCCCGGCAGCTGGAGACCGCCGGTATTCGCCTGGTGCCGGGGGAAAAGATCCGTTACATTGTCCGGGATCGCCAGGGTCCGCCAGAGGGCCGGGTACTGGCTGCGCCCTTCTGCGAGACCCTGGACCGGTATGATCACGCCTATTATCTGCAGCTGCTGGCCAAAGCGGTGGACGAAGTCCTCTGGCCTTGGCAACAACACGCCCCTACTGGCCCTTGATCAGCTGACCGATCTGCTGGCCCAAAGCCACGCACTGTTTCAGATCGTCGGCCCTGGGGCCATAGAGGACCTTCAGGCCGGGGCTGGCCAAGGTGAACTTCATTTCCTCGAAATACTTATTGATGTGTCCCACAGCCTCACCGCTCCAGCCATAGGAGCCGAAGGCTGCGGCAATCTTGTTCACCGGCTTCAACCCCTTCATGTAGGTCAGGATGTCGGCCATGGTGGGCAGCATGTTATTGTTCAGGGTAGAGCTGCCGCAGATGATGGCTTTGGCATCCAGCACTTCGGTCATGATCTCGCTGCGGTGATTGACCTTCAGGTTCATGAGTTTGGTGGAAATCTCTTCCCGGGTCAGCCCTTCCACGATGGCGTGCGCCATCTTCTCGGTGCTGTGCCACATGGTGTCGTAGATGACAACGGCCTTCTGCAGCGTCTCCTGCCGGCTCCAGCGATCATAGGCCTGCAGGATGGCCCCCGGGTTGCCCCGCCAGATGAGGCCGTGGTCCGGGGCGATCATGTCGATCTCCAGCCCCAGTTTTTGGACGTCGGCCAATAGCTTCTGGACCAGGGGCGAATAGAGCAGCAGGATGTTGGCATAGTACTTGGCCGCATGGGCCATGAGCTCCTCCTGGCTCACCTGGTCGTCGAAACGTTCGTTGGTGGCCCAATGTTCGCCGAAGGCGTCGCTGGAAATGAGCAGCTTATCCTGGGGCAAATAGGAGAACATGCTATCCGGCCAATGAAGCATGCGGGTTTCGATGAATTGCACGTTTTTCCGGCCCAGACTAATGGTCTGCCCGGTCTTTACCACCTCATAGGGATAATCCGCCGGTAGGTTATAGGCCACCAGATTTTTCTGGCCCATGGCTGAACAGAAAATCTTCTCGGGTTTGACCAGATCCACGACCTCCCGAACTGAGCCGGCGTGGTCCATCTCCACATGGTTGACGATGAGGTAGTCAATCTGACGGGGATCAACCACCTGGCGGATATTATTCAGCAGCTCCTCCCGGAAAGGGTATTTGACGGTATCCACCAAGGTGATTTTTTCGTCCATGATGAGATAAGCATTGTAGGTGGTGCCTTTATAGGTGGAATAGCCATGGAAATCCCGGATATTCCAGTCAATGGCGCCGACCCAATAGACGTTGTCTTTTATGGCCACAGGAAACATCGTAAGCTCCTTTTTTTGCCACCATCGGCAGCGATGCTCAGTCAAGCCGGCTGGTGGGCTGGCAAAGTCAGAGGCCTCAAGGGCCTTTTTTCAATATAGTACGCCACTCGGCCGTTGTAAAAGGAAAAAGGCCCGGAGCACCACCCCGGGCCACGTCCATATTGACATTTTATGGCTTTAGTGCACTTATTCAGCCTCGAACTGATCTTTGGAGGCGCCGCAGACCGGGCAAACCCAGGTGTCGGGCAGATTCTCAAAGGGCGTGCCCGGGGGGATATTATTTTCCGGGTCCCCCTTGGCTGGATCATAAACAAAACCGCAGACGCCACAGACGTATTTCTTCATTACTGCTCCTTTCTCATCTTAAATATTTTGAATAAAATAATCTTTTCCCACCCGTTTTCAAGTTGGCGGGTCGAGAAAATTCTTTATCCAGGCGGATTCAAGGGAATAAAGATTGAGTTTGCGGCTCGTGGCCAACGGTTTTAACCCCTCGCTGTGGCTCGGGGTTTGGATTGCAAGCCGGTCTTTAAATATACAGGCACATTTTGGCATCCCGGGCGTAGGCAATGAAATCTTCGGCGGTCCAGATGTCCACGCCCTCGATCAGGTCCTCTTTTTTCCACTCCATCATCAGCAAGGTCATGAGGCAGCCCACCAGTCCCACGCCTTCGCATTGGGCCATCTCTAGGAGTTCGGCCAGAGACGGAATCTGAGCCTGGTCAATCTTTTTCTTCATCATCATGGTGGCCACATTGGCCATCCCCGGAATAGCGCCCATGAAGCCAGGCGGAAAAAACTTGGCCTTTTCTACTCCTCCGGGCCGCAATAGGTTGAGACCCATGAAAGTGAAAAAAACTTTTGCTTCCATGCCAGCCCTTGCTGCCTGGATGGCCAGAATCAGCGGCGGATAGGCACCATCTAAGGTGTCTCGGGCACAGATGAAGCAAGCTTTATCCTTAGCAGGGGGTTGTTCAGACATGTTCGCGTCCTCCCAACCTGATCAACCGCCTAGCCTTTTAAACATTTTTTTGCTGGCCCCACAGAGGGGGCACTGCCAATCGTCGGGGAGGTCCTCAAATTTGGTGCCTTTGGGGATTTTCCCCTTCTTGTCGCCCCGGTCTGGATCATAGATATAGCCACAATTGGCGGTCTGGCATTGCCACATTTGCGAATAATCAGCCATAGCAAACTTCCTCTGGATTATTGAAAATGCCTCAAGAGTTCCCGGAATTTTTCCTTATCCACCGGTTGCCGAACCAGGGGCCGATCCTGCAAGCAAGCAAAATGCGCCTCAAAGGGCAGGCGGTTATTCCGGTAGATCACCCCCAAGGGAATCTTGTCGCCCCATTCATGGGCCTTAACCATGGCCGCGGCCCAATCGGTAGGGTCATACGCCTCGTCCAGGAGGTAACAGCGGCTCTTATACCAGCCAAACGTATTGACTTTATTAAAAGAAACACAGGGCTGCAGGATATCCACCAAGGCAAAGCCCGGGTGGGCGATGGCCTGTTTAATCATCTCCACCAGATGATCTTCCAGACCGGCAAAGGCCCGAGCGACAAAGTTGGCCTGCAAAGCCACCGCCACCGCCAGGGGATTAAACGGCATGGCGTACACTCCGTGGGGCTGCGCCTTGGTGACAAACCCTTCATCGGAAGTGGGGCTGGCCTGCCCTTTAGTCAGGCCATAGACCTGATTGTCGTGGACCAGGAGGGTGAGGTTCACATTGCGGCGGATGGCGGCCAGGAAATGGTTGCCGCCCTCGCCATAGTTGCAGCCATCGCCGCTCTCCACGATCACCGGTTGGGTGTGGTTGGCCAGCCGGGCGCCCGTGGCTACCGGCAGGGATCGGCCATGCAACCCATTAAAAAGATTGACGTTCATATAATGGGGCGCCTTGGCGGCTTGACCGATGCCGGAGATAAAGGTCACCTGGTGGGGGGCCAGATTGCTGGCGGCCAAGGCCTTTTTTACCGCCGGCAGGATTCGGAAGTTGCCGCAACCCGGACACCAAGCGGTTTCATATTCGCCATAAATGGAGATATCCAACATCACCTCACCTCCCCGCTGTCTCGCCAGAGGCCAAAGCCTGGAGTATATATTCCGGAGTGATGGGCAGCCCGTCGTAGCGCCGGATGTGGCGCTGGATCAAAAAGCCGGTCTCCCGGCGGATGAGGCGGGCCATCTGGCCGCAGGCGTTGCCTTCCACCATGACCACCTCCCGGGCGCTCTGCAGATGCTCCAGGAACTGCTCGGGCACCAACGGCCAGACCTGGGAGAAGCACAAGACCGCCACTTTCTGCCCCTGATTTTTCAGGTAAGCGGCAGCTTGTAGGACCGCTCCCCGGTTGGATCCCCAGGAGACCAAGAGAAGGTCGGGGTTGATATGGCCCACGTAGGCCGGCGGGATGACCTCGGCCCGCAGGCCTACCTCCTTGCGCAGTCGCTTGTCCACCATCTGCCGGCGTATCGTCAGATCTTCGGTGATATGGCCGTCGGGGGTGTGTTCGTCACTGTCGCAGACGACCAAGTGCTCACTGAGACCTGGTAAGAGGCGGGGTGAGACCCCGCTCTCGGTAAAGGCGTAGCGGCGATAGGGTAACGGCACCATCGCCGGGTCGCTCCCCACCCGCACGGCTTCCAAAGAGTCAATATCAAAGGGTGCCACCGCCCGGTACGAATCCGCCAGGAATTGATCGGTAAGAAGAAAGATGGGGGTCTGATATTTTTCTGCCAGAAACAGAGCCTGGCGGGAGAGGTGAAAACATTCTTCTACGGTGCCGGGGGCAAAGATGGCCCGGGGGAACTCCCCGTGGCCGGCATGCAGGACAAACTCCAGGTCTCCCTGTTCGGTCCGGGTGGGCAGGCCCGTGGCCGGACCGGGACGTTGCGCCACCACGATAAAGACCGGCGTCTCAGTCATTCCCGCCAAACTTACCCCTTCCACCATGAGGGCAAAACCGCCTCCGGAGGTGGCCACCATGGCCGGCACCCCGGCGTAGGAAGCGCCGATGGCCATGTTAATGGCGGCAATCTCGTCTTCGGCCTGCTCCACCACCAAACCCATGGTATCGGCTGCAGCCTGCAGGGTCAGGGGAATGGAAGTGGAAGGCGTCATGGGATAAAAAGCGCAGAACTTTACTCCGGCAGAAATCGCGCCCAAGGCAATGGCTTCATTACCGTTGAGCATCAGGCGCGGCTGCTTGTCCACAACCGGTGCCAATCGCACCGTCTCAGGCAGGCGCCGGTCATCGGCCCACTGCACCGCCTTGGCAAAAATGGCCCGGTTGGCTTCGGTCACCTCCGGTTTCTTGGCGCCGAAATAGTCTTCCAAGGCCTGAAAAACCACGGCTTCCGGCAATCCCAACAGGTGGGTGAGGATACCCAGATACGCCACATTGACGCTCCGGTCGGTGGCAAATTCCCGGAATGGCACCTTTAAAACCTCATCCTGACCCGGCGCAAAGCGCTCATCCACCAGGATCAGGCTCTGGTCGCTCATCTCGGCGCGGTGCAAGCGGATAGTCTCTTCGTTCAAGGCCACCAAGAAGTCCACCGAAGCCCGGGAGGCCTGGAGTTCCTGGGGGCTGATCCGGATGGCAAAGGTATTGTGGCCGCCTCGGATGCGGGATTGATAACTCTGGGTAACAACAATAAAATAGCCGGAGCGAACCAGGGCCTTGGTGAGAATCATGGCGATGGTCACCAATCCCTGCCCGGCCTCGCCGCCGATGAGAAGATTCAGATCATGTCGTCCCATGGCTCTCCTTCTGCAAAGCACCAACCTCCTGGACCAGACGAGACTGCCTTGCCCCAGCGATGCTGACAAAAAAGGGGCGCTGGTAATGCGGTGACCAGGCCCCTTAATGTGGTATATGTTACGTCTGGGTCGCCGGCGGCGTAAAGACCCGGGTCCCCAGTTCCCGGTCCAACATCAGTAAAGCCTGGGGGTTATCGCCGGCCAGCTTCAGGTTTTGGATGATGGTCTCGGCCGAGGCCTCCTCCTCCACCTGTTCGGTGATGAACCACTGCAGGAAGGCATTGGTGGCATGATCCCGCTCCGCTATGGCCACGTCCACCAGATGATTGATCAGGCCGGTAACCTTCTGCTCATGTTTGAGGGTGGCCTCGAATACATCCAAGGGAGATTGCCAATTCACGTCCGGCTTGGCAATCGCCTCCAACGTCACCCGCCCGCCCCGTTCGGTGATGAAGTGAAAAAACTTCATGGCGTGCATGGTCTCTTCCTGGTTTTGCACCATCATCCAGTTGGCAAAGCCGTTTAGGTTGTTGGCATAAAACCAGGCAGCCATGGATAAATACAGGTAGGCGGAATAAAGTTCGGCATTAAGCTGATTATTCAGCTCCTGCTCCATCTTGGCGCTTAACATGGTCTAGGCCTTCCACAGTCCGTGCAAATTGCAATATTCCCGGGCCGTCACGGTGGCCGCGTCAATGCAGAACACTGCCTCAGGGGCTTCGCCAGGTTTCAGATACTTCCGATAGGTCTTGCCGTCCGCGATGACTTCAATCCATTCGATATAGTGCTTCTCTTCCATGGGATGGGGCACACTGCCGACCTTGACCTTGAATCCCTCGGCGGTCTTCTCGATGACCGGCACATGTTTCTCTTTGGCCGCATCCACGGTATTTTCTTCATACTTCTTCATGGGCTGCCCACAGCAGACCAACTGCCCGGGGCCGGCATGCAATACTTCCACGATGTTCCCACAGATTTCACACTTATAGACCTCCAGTTGTGCGGTCATAGTAGTACCTCCTTATATGAGTTCCGAGTTTCGAGTTTCGAGTTCCGAGTTTCGAGTTCCGAGTTCCGAGTTTCGGGTTTCGGGTTTCGAGTTCCGAGAGCTGGTTGTTGACCATATTGTCGAAAGGACCAAGGCCGTACTTCTTTCCTTTATCCCTGATCCCTCTCCCCTCATCCCAGGCCTCTGGCCCCTAAAAGCTTTCGGCCAGGACCTCAAAATGGGCCTGGGGGTGGGCGCAGGCCGCGCACATGGCTGGGGCCTCGGTTCCTGCCACGGTATAGCCGCAATTCCGGCAACGCCAGGTGACCTCGGTCTCCCGTTGAAAGACCCGGTTGTTGGCTACATTGGCCGCCAGGGCCCGATACCGTTGCTCATGGTACGATTCCGCCACCGCCACGGCCTCAAAAACCGCCGCGACTTCCGGAAAGCCTTCTTCCCGGGCAATCTGGGCAAAACCAGGATACATCCGGGTGTTTTCGTAATGCTCGCCTTCAGCCGCGGCTAAGAGATTGTCCAGGGTACTGCCGATGGTGCCTGCCGGGAAACTGCCGGTGAATTCTACTTCACCACCCTGGAGAAATTTGAAAAAGCGTTTGGCATGCTCCTTCTCCTGGTTGGCGGTCTCCTCAAAAATGGCGGCGATTTGCACGAAGCCGTCTTTTTTGGCCTTGGAGGCAAAATAGGTATACCGATTCCGGGCTTGGGATTCCCCCGCGAAGGCGGTCAGGAGGTTTTTTTCGGTCTGCGTTCCCTTGAGCGATTTCATGCGACTTATCCCCAGTTGTCCTCTGGCCTGACAGCCGACCATCCGTGGCCGACCGTCGCTGGCCTAACGCCCGAACCTGTGCTCATCCCTGGGTTCCGGGCCTGCCTGTCATAAAATAAGCCCTTTTTCGGCTTAATCAATACGCTCGAAAAATTTCTTCAGCGTATTACAGATGGGGCATTTTTCCGGGGGCTCGCCTTCCACCGTCAAACCACACACCGGACAGATATATACATCCACCATGGTCTGGTTGTCCAAGTTGTCCAGCATCTTCTGGTAGAGTTGGGCGTGAATTT
>CAZARS010000123.1:0-8101 GCA_964487625.1 uncultured Desulfobacca sp. | reverse complement strand
AAACGTCCAACCTCCCCCGCTGGCCATAATGGAGTCCCTCCCAAAGGCTTAATTTACGGCGGGGGTGACATTTTCACTTTGCAATAGGGGTGACATTTTCAACTTGCGGTAACAGTACGTCGGTGTAAAACTCGTTTTGCAGATATTGGTTGAACAGCCACTGATATTTCTCCCGATAATTGAGTGGTAACTCATTTAAGAGGGGACTCAAAGCTTCTTCAGAGATCGCTTTGATCTTGGCCAGTTTACCCGCCACGGCGCGACCGGAAAGAATGGTCATTTCCGGATCATATAGGCCGGATTCCATCATTGCCCGTTGGAGTAGCTCATCGAAGTTTTGGGGGAAGGATAACCGAAAATTCGCTGGCAGCTGGCGCTGGAGTAAATCTTCGGCCTGCTCTTTTTCAAGTCCGGCCAAGTCGATAATGGTAAAATGGTTTCCCAGCCACTCCATGCCTTTGCGAGGTTGACTGCTCAGCACCCAAATAATACCCAAGGACCGGTCGACTATGAGGCTCTTAAGAATATTGAGGATAAATTCGGTGTCCTGCCCTTCTTGATAATTTTCATCCAGGCCGTCCAGAAAAATGACCAACTTGGCATTAGGTTGCGACGTCCTGAAGGTCCTGAGTACTTTTTCAAAGAATTCTTTGTGATATACCCAGGGGGCTTTCCCCGTGGAAGGAATCGGAGGCTCGACGGCGCGCACGTTGGTCTGGTCTTGAACGAGTTCTCTTAAAGAGCCCAAAATTGCGGCTGATTCATATCTATCCGGCCCCTGGGTGCGGTCAATGCTGTAAAATACTGCGGGTTGATTAAATTCACCATGGAGGAAACAGTAACTGAGGAGCAGGCTCTTGCCCATGCCACTATCACCCATGATAAAGACATTGTGTCCTTCTTTGACATTGGCAAGAATCAAGTCAGGGATTGATTCATGAGCTTTTTTGGGCACTGTATAGGAGAGCAACTCATCCTGGAAATAAGCAGGTACTTGCTCATTCTTAGATTTGGGAGGAGGCAAAATATTGCCAGCGGATATATTATGATGTATTTTTCCAATCTGTCCTCGGTCTCGCAGCCAGCGTATGAGTTCCTGGCCTTTGAGAGGTCCATTGTTATTGAATGCTAACCGAACGTAACCAAGAGGGATTTCATAATTATCGACAATTTCATGGATTATGATACACTCCGAGGAAGGACGGACTTGAAGAACGGCGACTGTTCTTGTGTCACCGGTCTTTTCATCAGGGCAAGGAATGAGTTTGATGTCCATTATTATGCTTCTTTGATATTCTGGTGGATAATCGATCTTCTTTTTTCTATAACGGTCATCTTTTGTCAAATAAGTAAGAGGTTTCTTGAGAGGTTTATTTTTGCCGGGGAAGAGGATATCTTCTAATTCCCTCCGATAATTATCTTCATTAAAGATTCCGTTTTTAACACCAATACCATCCTTCTCGATACCGGTAATGATGAAATTGACCCTACCGTCTTTTCCAGTAATGGGTATACCGTCACAATCAGGTTTGTTATCTTTGGCCCTGCTTTCGGCGACCCCTAAAAACAGCAGCCCCCCGTCGGCATTGGCGAAAGCGATGATACTTTCGATAGCCCTGAGAGTAAAATAACTGGTGCGGGGTGTGGAGCTATGGAAGTCGTTGAGATCGAAGCTCCAATTCAAAAAAGCCTTGCATTCAAAATGCTTGTTTTCTGAAGTCTGTTCTTGAAGAAATCTAATGACTCCCGCAGGACTCCATTCTGGGGTGGGATAGGGCATTTTGATTTCTCCGTTTCAAGGCATTAGCAGAAAAAAATAATAGTTAATTATAACTTAAATTGGGGCGTAAAGGGCAAGAATAACTTGTCAGGAAGATGCCTCTCTGGATGAGGTATGCGGCAGAACAGCTGACCGGGGCGGGGTACTACTCCCTGAATGTTCTTACTACATCTGAAAGGTAATCGAACCGGACAGGTCGTGGAGGGCACCGGGGACCAGTTCCCGGGCCAGGACGTATTGGTCTGGAATCTGATTGGTATTACTGATGCCGAAGTTAGCCGCGGGTTGGAATCCGCAGCGGTGGTAAAAGTCTGGATCCCCCACCAGGATGACCGCCTGATGGCCAAGGGCTCTGGCCCGTTGGCAGGCCGTTTCGATCAGCGCCGTACCGATGCCCTGCCTCCTGTGTTCCTGGACTACTGCCACCGGCCCCAGGAGCAACAGGGGGAACTGCCCTTTAGGGGTAGTCAGGAAGGTGCGGGTGAGCATAATGTGGCCCAGGAGCTGGCCTTCGGCCTCGGCGACCAAAGCCAGTTCGGGCAGATAATGATCGCTGGCCCGTAAACGGTTGACAAAATTCTGTTCGTCGCCGTTGGAGACTGGAGCCGTCTGGAAGGCGAGGCGGACCAACTCATAGAGAGCCGGGAAATCGGCGGGACGTTCTTCTCGGATCAACATATTATATCACTCCCAGGCAGGCAGTTGTGGGATCCCGAGCCCTTTATCGCCCCGCTTCCCACAGCTCCTGCCCCGGCTTAAACTTCACGACTTTGCCGGCGGCGATGGCGATGGGCCCGCCGGTCTTGGGGGCGGCGCCCGATCCGGCCCGGACGCTCCTGGACGCACAAGACGCCGAAACCCGGCAGGTTCAGTTTCCCCTGGGTCGGTAAGATGCCGGTTATGCCATTGCTCAGGGCGCCGAGGATGTTTTCCGTCTCGGTTTTGGGCAGCTGCGACCGGGTGGCAATCCGGGCGATGAGTTCGGCTTTGGTGATGCCGGGCCCTCGACGATGCTTTTTATTCAATTTCTCCTGATTTCGTCCATAACCCATGCCAGGGTTGCAAGGAATCTTTCCAGAACCGAAGGATCAGTTAAGGCCCCCAGATCAACGGAAGAAAATAGCGTTATTGTATCGTCCTGTAAAGACAAGGGAATTATGCCGCCCAAACCTGCGCCCGGGCGGGGTTAGCTGGCGCGGGTATTAAGAGAAATATCTTGGGGCCCTGTCGAGGAGCATTCCTTATCATTCAAGGTCGGATTCCGTCAAACCGGCCATTTTTAGGAGGTGTTTCACTAACCCAACCTTCAGTACTGTATTGCCGTGGATCGGCACAGAGAGCCGTACCGGGCTGCCTGGTTTGCCATAAATATGTGACTACCGCTGACCCTGAGCAAGACCCAACCATGGCGTTCCAGAAGTTTTGCCAGCTCTCTGCGGGACAGGGTTTTCATACAGCAATTTCCAACACTTTCCCCGGCTTTTTGGGTTCGGCCACCGGGACCGACAGGCAACCTTCCATGGCTTCATAGAGATTCTGTAGTAATTCTTCGAAGGTCTCTCCTTGGGTAGCACAGCCGGGGATAGCGGGAACTTCAGCCCAATAGCCTCCTTCCTCAGCTTCATGAACAACTACTTTAATCTTCATTTATCAGCTCCTACTTCCAAGGATGGTCATCACTCTCCCTCAAAATCCTGCAAAATTATAAGCTTTACTCATAGATATAGGAAGACTTATCTCAAAATTTCTGCCATATACACCCGCGGTCGGGCCCGAGCGGCGTTGGCCAGGACGCCGACGCGGACGTCCTGGTAATCATAGACCCTGGCCCGGTCCTTGCCCGGCGCCGGCCGTAGCACTCATCCCGAATGCAGTAGCAGCGCAGGGTTTCCGGCACCTGCCAGTTGGAGTAGCCCCGCTTCTGGTTCTCCAGCCAGGCCGGGTTGGGGAAGCTCAGCCGGGCTTGGAGCTGCTCCACCACCACAGCGGGCAGCTCCCGGGGCGAGAGGGAAATATAGTTGGAAAGCGTGACGGTTACCGGCATGCCTAATTATATCATGCCGTTACCGAAATGATATGCGTTATAAGCGTGTTTCTCAAAAAAATCTATGTCTTAATGCAAGCGACCCTGGCGTAACTCAAGGATTTCGTCGGCCAGACGGACCGCCTGGGCCAGATCATGGGTTACGAGTACGAGGGTCAGGTTCTGGCGTTGGCGGAGGTCCTGCAGGATCTGCTCAACTTCCTGGCTGGCCCGGGGATCGAGGTAGGAGGTGGGTTCATCCAACAGCAGCACTGCAGGTTGGCAAACCAGCACCCGGGCCAGGGCCACTTTCTGGCGTTCGCCGCCGGAGAGTTCCCCCACCGGCCGCTTTAAGAGGGGGGTTAGGCCGAATTCCTGGGCGGCCTGGTGGACAAGGGCTTGTCGCGGCCGCCGTCTGACCCCCCGGAAACGCAAGCCCAGAGATAGGTTCGCCGCCACCGTGCCGCGGAACAGCACGGGGAGTTGGGCCACATGCCCCAGCTGCCGGCGCCAGGTGACGAGATCGGTCATCTCCCTGACTTCAACTCCCTGGAAAAAAAGGTTGCCCCGCGTCGGCCGGTCCAGCAGGGCTAACAACCGCAAGAGGGTGGATTTGCCGGCGCCATTGGGGCCCACCAGGGCATAGCTACGGCCGGGAGCCAGTTGCAGGCTGATGTCCTGCAGCACCAGGCGGCCCGGATAGCCGAACCAGACCTCTTCCAGGCGATAGACCGGCGTGTCCATCAACGCTCTCCCGGACCCTGCAGCCAGAGCAGCAACAGGTTGACCAGGAACGCTAGGGTTAGCAGGACGATCCCCAGGGCCATGGCCAGGGCAAAGTTGCCCTTGGAGGTTTCCATGACAATAGCCGTGGTCATGACCCGCGTCTGGCCGCTGATATTGCCGCCGACGATCAGGACGGCCCCCACTTCCGCCACTACCCGGCCGAAGCCGGCCATGACTGCGGCCAGGAGATTATTCCGGGCCTCCCGCACCACCAGCCAAGCTGCCTGCCCGGGCGTCGCCCCCAACAGCAGGGCCGTCTCCCGCAGCCGTGGACTCACGGCCCCGAGAGCGCTGGCGCTCAAGGCCGCTATAATGGGCGTAGCCAAGAGGGCCTGGGCCACAATCATGGCCGTCGGCGAAAACAGCAGGCCAAGAAAGCCCAGGGGACCCTGCCGGGACAAGAGGAGGTAAAGACCCAGCCCCAGTACCACGGGCGGCAGCCCCATGAGGCTGTTGAGGAGATTCAGAGCCAAGCGACGCCCCGGAAACCGCCGCAACGCCAGCACCGCCCCCAGAGGGATACCCACCATGGTAGCCAACAGTACGGCCGTCCCGGAGACCATCAGGGACAGGCCGATGATCTCATAGACCTGGTGGTCACCGCGCCACAGCAACCCCAGACTAACCAGGATATCCGCCAGCATCACCTGGTCCGGACGGAAAAGTCACGACCCCGGTTGGGCGTTGGGGTGAAAGAGGCGATTGCCGTGTTGATCCCGAAATTCGCCGATCAGACGCTGCCCCGGCGGCGACACCAGCCAGTCAGCCAATGCTTGGGCTTCTTTCACCTTTACCTGCGGATGTTTGGCCGGATTGACCACGATAACGCTGTATTGATTGAATAGGGCCGGGTCGCCCTCGACCATGACTGCCAGGTCGGTTTGCCGCCGCTGTTGGGCCGCCAACCACGTGGCCCGGTCACAGAGCGTGTAAAACTGTTTTTCACCGGCTAGGCGGAGAGTGGCTTCCATCCCCTGGCCGGCTTCCAGATAGTGGGGTGGGCCGGGCGGCTGGACTCCAGCCCGCCGCCAGAGCCGCAACTCCTGAGCATGGGTGCCGGAACGGTCGCCCCGGGACACAAAATGCCAACCAGAGGCCGCCAACTGCCGAAAGGCGCTGACCGCCTCCTTCAGGCTTTTGATCCTGGCGGGGTCTGCGGCCGGGCCGACAATCAGGAAGTCATTATACATGACCTGCCGCCGGTTTAAGCCATGGCCTGCCGCCATAAACTCGGCCTCGGCCTCCGGATCGTGCACCAGGAGCACATCGGCATCTCCCCGCCGGGCCATGGCCAGGGCCTGGCCGGTGCCCACTGCCACGACCGCTACCTTAATCCCCGTCTGTTTGGCAAAAGCCGGCAGCAACACGTCGAACAGCCCGGTATTCTGTGTGCTGGTGGTGGAAGCCAGGGTGATTTTACCAGGGGAGTCAGTTGCCGCGGCCAGACTTGCCAGGCTCACCAGCAGCCAGCCGGCTACACCCAGGGATATCCATCTCATGATTGCCCTCCTCGAGAAATTTCCCATTAATATGTCAGAAAAGACATATTATTGTCAACCCCCGCATTGCCTGGCGGCTGACTCGGCGTCTGCCTTTCTCAGGTTGGTAACAGTGGGGCAAACTGCCGTCCTATGGAAATAGAGACGGCAAGGGTTAGGGTTGATTGGAGGCCTTGCAAACCATGCCGGGTTTATGCCTGTCCGCAGTTTTGAATTGGCAAATTCGCCATTTTATTCTTGCAATTATGCATTTAAAATGCAATATTGCAAGAAAGGGATAGGGTATGGCTTGGCGTTATCTCACACGCTCTCTCGAACCGGTGCTTCTGCGGGCGGCGGCGGAGTTTCCGGCGCTGGTGTTGCTCGGACCTCGCCAGTCCGGCAAGACCACCACGCTCAAGCATCTGTTCGGGGCCACCCACAGGTATGTCTCCTTGGAGCCTCCGGATGTCCGGGCCGCGGCCCTGGCGGATCCCCGGGGTTTTCTGGCGCTGCAGCCGCCACCGGTTATTCTGGATGAAGTGCAGTATGCTCCGGAGCTCTTACCGTATCTCAAAGAAGTAATAGACTCCCGCCGCCAGGAGCGGGGGCTTTTCCTTTTAACCGGTTCTCAGAACCTCCTGCTCATGGCTCAGGTAACCGAGTCGCTGGCTGGCCGGGCGGCCATCCTCAGGCTACTGCCGCTCTCCCGGCGGGAGGCCCAAGGCGATCCGGCAAGGCTCCTGCCCTGGGAACGGCCTTTGGGTCAACCAACCGGCCGGGCGCCTGCTCCAGGGGAACTGTGGCAAAGTTTTCTCCGGGGCGGCTATCCGGAGCTGGTAGTTGAGCCTGGCCGGGACCTGACGCTTTGGCATGCCAGCTACCTGCAAACCTACTTAGAGCGCGATGTGCGCTCTTTAAGACAGATCGGCGACCTCACCCTCTTCCAGAATTTCCTGCGCGCCTTGGCTGCCAGGAGCGCCCAACTCCTCAACTTGGCCGAGCTGGCCAGGGATCTGGGCATCGCCCTCAATACCGCCAAAGCCTGGCTGGCGGTCTTGGAGGCCACGTTCCAGGTAATCATTCTGCGCCCTTATTTCGCCAACGTGGGAAAACGTTTGGTCAAGACGCCCAAGGTCTACTTTGCGGACGTGGGGACCCTGTGCTACCTGGTCGGCCTCAAGGACCCAGCCCACGCCGCGGCGGGGCCCATGGGCGGCGCCATCTTCGAAACCGCGGTACTGACAGAGATTATCAAGACCATCAGCCACCGGGGCCAGGAACCCCAGGTGTATTTTTGGCGGACGGCGGCCGGCGCCGAAGTAGATATTGTGGTGGCCGCGGGCGACCGTCTCATACCCCTGGAAGTGAAGCTCTCGGCGACCCCGCGTTCCACCATGGCCCGCCACCTCACCGCCTTCCAGAAGGACTTGGCCGCCCAGGCTGCTCCGGGCTTCCTCATCCACCCTGGGGAGGTATGCTTGCCTTTGGCCCCAGGAGTTACGGCGCTGCCGTTTGGCGAGCTTTAGACGAGGCCTGAACTCCACCTGCGGCTTTCTCAAAACACCACCCCCTGCTGGATGCGTACCGCCTCCTCGGCGGTCAGCGTGGACAGGTAGCGCAGGGTCATGAGGGGGCTGCTGTGGCCCAGGTGGAGCATGAGGGCCTTGGGGTTGCCGGTCTGGCGCAGGCGCTCGATGGCGTCGGAGTGCCGCAGCAGGTGCGGCCAGACCTTTTTGGGGAGGCCGGCCCGGGCTGCGGCGGCCTTGATGATCTGCCAGCCCCGCTTGCGGCTGATGGGGAAGAGCCGGTCATCCAGACCCAGGCCCTGGTCATAGGCGTAGCCCTTGAGGCGGGCCGCCAGCAGCTCCGGGCAGGCCACCAGCCGGGGTTTGCCGCCCTTGCCCTGGATGGTGAGGACGGTGCCCCCATGCAGGCTCCCCAGGTGGCGGGGCGTCAAGGCCAGGGCCTCGCTGATGCGCAGGCCGGTCTGGAACAGGGTGTCAATGAGCAGGGCGTCCCGGACCCGGTGCC
>CAZARS010000122.1:0-8123 GCA_964487625.1 uncultured Desulfobacca sp. | reverse complement strand
TCCCCAAGGATTTGGACATCTTCTTGCCCTCGCCGTCCACCGCGAAGCCATGGGTGAGGACACTGCGATAGGGAGCACACTGCCGGGTGGCCACGGATGTCAAGAGGGCGCTGTGGAACCAGCCCCGGTGCTGATCCGAGCCTTCCAGATACAGATCCGCCGGGAAACCCAACCCCTCCCTGGCCTCCAGCACCGCTGCGAAACTCACGCCCGAGTCGAACCAAACGTCCAGGATATCGCTTTCTTTCCGAAAATCCTGGCTACCGCAATGCGGGCAGGTGAAACCCGGCGGCAGCAGTTCGGCTGGAGTCCGGGCAAACCAGATATCAGCCCCTTCCTGCCGGACCATGGCAATGATGCGGTCTAGGATCTCCTGGGTCAAGATGGCCTGTTGACAGCCTTGGCAATGGAAGGCGATGATGGGCACTCCCCAAGCCCGTTGCCGGGAGATGCACCAATCTGGGCGGTTCTCTACCATGCCATAAATACGCTCCCGGCCCCAGCGGGGGATCCACTCCACCTGGTTGATGGCTGCCAGGGCCTTGGCCCTTAGGTCATTGGCAGCCATGGAGATGAACCACTGTTCGGTAGCCCGGAAGATAATGGGGCGTTTACACCGCCAGCAGTGGGGATAGCTGTGGCTGATCTCAGCGCCGCCCACCAGGGCCCCCTTGGCCTGCAGATGGGCGATGATTTTGGGGTTAGCCTCCCAGACCGACAGGCCTCCGAATTCCTCTACTTCCGGGAGAAACCGGCCGTTGTCATCCACCGGTGAGTAGGTCTCGAGGCCATACCGCCGGCCGCTGTCGTAGTCCTCTTGGCCATGCCCCGGGGCGATGTGCACCAATCCCGTGCCAGCCTCCAAGGTTACATAATCTGCCAGAATGACCTGAGATTCTCGATCCAGCCAGGGGTGACGAGCCCGCCAGCCCTCCAGCCGGGCCCCCGGCAGGTCAGTCAGTTCCTGCCCCGGGCGAGCCAACATCTGCAAGAAGGTGGGTATTAACTCCTTGGCAACGATGTAGACCTCTTCCCCCACCAATAGAGCGGTATAGACAAACTGCGGCTGCACCGCAATGGCCAGGTTGGCCGGCAAGGTCCAAGGCGTCGTGGTCCAAATCACCAAAAAGACGGGGCGACCTGCCAAGGCCGGGAAATCAGCGCTGATATCAGTAAGCAAAGGGAATTTGACATAAATTGACGGGGTGTGGTGCTCAGCATACTCCACCTCGGCTTCGGCCAAGGCCGTGTGGCAGGTGCTGCACCAATGCACCGGCTTTTTGCTGCGATAAATGCCGCCGGAGAGGAAGATCTTGCCATATTCGGCCATGATCCGGGCCACATACTCATTATCCATGGTCAGATAGGGGTTGGCCCAATCCCCCAGGACGCCCAAGCGGATAAAATCCTGACGCTGAATATCCACATATTTCAAGGCATACGCCCGGCAGCGTTGGCGGATTTCCAAGCGGGACAGGCGGACCTTTTCTTTTTTCAGCTCCTTATCCACCTGATGTTCGATGGGCAGTCCGTGGCAATCCCAGCCCGGCACATACGGGCAATCATACCCCATCATCTGTTTCGATTTGATGATGATATCTTTGAGGATTTTATTAAGGGCATGCCCCAGGTGAATATGGCCGTTGGCGTAAGGTGGACCATCGTGGAGGAGAAAACGAGGACGCCCCTGCCCCTGGAGTCGTAATTGTCCATACAGGTCCATTTCCTGCCAGCGCTGCAGGAAGAGCGGCTCCCGGCGGGCCAGATCAGCTTTCATGGGGAAAGCAGTTTGCGGTAAATTGAGGGTGGCCTTGTAATCATCAGCCATGCCGGCACTCCTAAGAACTAAGGTGCTGCCGGGGCAGGAGCTGGCCGCTCCTGGCGGCAAAGAAAAACAAATTGTAAGTTTATCCTTTTATTCTGAGAAAGTCCATAAAAATAACCCCTTCCTTTGTGCCGCCAACTCTGGAGGGCTATTGTCGAAGGGTGTTCCAATTATAGCCAGTGGCGTGGCAATGACTGGTTTTTATGAATTTCTTTTTTTCGCATGGTGGTCAGGAGATGATTGGTGGGGGGAGCAAGCATACCTTGCTGACTGCGCCTTAATCCATGCGGCGTTTGAGCCGCACCGCATCCCACTCCCTGATGTTCGTGGCTTAAGGAATCTGAGCCACGAGCGTCAGCGAGTGGTCTTAGCCTCGTCCTCAGCCGGAAAGTCCTGCGCTCCCTTTCCCCGCGTGGCGGGGGAGGGCACTGGGGAATTTCCGGTTGGGGACAAGTGCAGGTTATACTCGACCGGCTGTTAATGCAGCATTGCCCTTCTGCTATATTCTGAGGGTTAAGGCCGACCGGCCCCCCGGATGGTGTGCGCGATCTCCTGACTTAACCGGCCCACTGCGCGGCTCTGGGCGGCCACCAGGTCGGCGTAGTCCGGCCCGGTCACCGGCTCAGTAATGCTGGACCGCCGGGTCGTCAAAAGCTGTTTCTCCGGTCCCCGGAAAATGCTCCAACGGCTTTCCAGCACCGCGGCCTCCCCCAGACGGCCGTCGCAGCGCACCACATCTACAGTCACCTGATAGTCAATGGGCACGGCCTGACGCCAGGGGAAGAGGTGGACCTGTTGGGTGCCCAGGAGAGCACTGATGTTATCGGCTAGGACATTGGCAAAATTGTTTTTGAACGGGCCGCCCCAGCGGTTGAACTCATCCCGGACCAATTGGTTGTCGCCGGTGCGGGTGACTATGGGTGCCTGATCCAGGTAGTCGGCCAGTCTGATGGGGCCAAGGCCCACCACCAGGTTCGGTTGGCTGGTTCTGGTCGCGGCAAACTGTTCCGGCTGGGCACTGAGGGTGTAGAAACGGGGGGAGGGACTGCGGCCGCAACTGCTCAGGCAGATTATCCAGAGTATCAAGACAACGGCCAGTGGGGGGGAAAGGCGTTGGGGCCACATGATTAATTTCCTCCTGGCTTCTTCTTGCCACGGATCAGGCTCTCGGGCTGGGTGGCCAGCGTAGAGGTGAGCTCCCGCAGGGAGCGGCTCGCGGCCGAGAGCTCTCTTAAGGTATTTTCCAAGTCCACCATGACGGGCGCGTCTTCAGAGACCACCGCCCGGACCGACCGCATGGTTTTATCCAACCCTGTCATGGCCTTCTCCATTCCGGCGGTCAACTCTTTCAGGCGGGGATCCAGATTTCGGGCTACTTTGCCGAAGTCCTGGGCCGTCCGCTGCATATCTTTGGCTAGCGGCTCAACCTGCTTGGCCACCTTGACTATGACTTGGCGGGTGCTCTGCAGGGTCTCTCGGAGATCCCGCAGGCTGGCGGTCAGATCGGGGTTGGACAGCAAGGTGTCGGCGCTGTCCAAGACCCGGAGCAGTTTCTCCTGTAGGCCGCTGATATCGATTCTCTCCAGAGCTTGGGCTACTCTCGCCGTGGTTGATGGTATCGTCGGGAGCTCGATCACCTCTGTGTCCAGATGGCGGAGAACCACCGGCGTATCGGGAAAAAAGTTGAGTTCAATGAGGAGCTGCCCAGTAATAAAGCTCTGCATCTGCAGCGTGGCCCGGAGGCCGGCGGCAATAAGCCGGTCGGCCACAACCTTGGGGTCTCGGACTGGCTTTTGTTCCCCAACGACCTGGAACCGACCCGGTTCAATTTCAATATATACGGGAATCTCGGCCTTGATCTTTTTGAAGTCGGCCCTGATCTGGATACCGGTCACGGTGCCCACCTGCACCCCTTGGAAGAGGACCGGCGCTCCCACACTCAGGCCCTTAATGGACTCATCGAAAAACAGGACATAACTATTGGTTTTCCGGAAAAATTTGCCCGAGCCGAAGATTACTATGCTGGCGGCCAAAAGGGCTATGGCGATGATCACAAAACCACCGATCATCATCCGGTTTGCTTGCTTTGCCATACATCCTTATCCTTGCGGGGCAGTTGCCTCGCCCCGGGTTAAAAAGAGGCGCAGATTTGGGTCCGTGGTTTCCGCCAACAGTTGTTTCGGGTTGCCGGTAGCCGTCATAGTCCGTTGGGAGACGTCTAAAAACACTGAGTTATTGCCGATGGCAAAGATGCTGGCCAATTCATGGGTGACCACTACCATGGTGGTGCCGAGGCTGGCATTGATCTCCAGAATCAGATCATCCAGGCGGCGGGCGCTCACGGGATCCAGGCCGGCGGAGGGTTCATCAAAAAACAGAATCTCCGGATCCAGGGCCATGGATCGGGCAATCCCGGCCCGTTTCTGCATGCCGCCGCTGATTTCTGCGGGATAAAACTCTCCGAAACCGGCCAACCCCACCAGGGCCAGCTTCAGTTCCACCACCTCCCGGATCTGTGCAGGGGTCAAAGTGGTATACGTCTCCAGGGGCAGGGCCACGTTCTCGGCCAACGTCATGGAGCTCCACAGGGCGCCGCTCTGGTACATCACTCCGGCCCGCCGGATGATCTGTTCCCGGACCTGGGGCGGTCCCCCCCAGAAATCCTCCTCGCCGTAGTAAACCTTCCCCTTGACCGGGGCCTTGAGGCCGATCAGGATGGTCATGAGGGTGCTCTTGCCGCAACCGCTGCCCCCCATAATGATAAAAATATCGCCCCGGTTGATGGTGAAGGTGAGATCCCGCATAAGGACGACATCGCCATATCCCATGGTGAGGTTTTCCACCCGGATATGGGGGGGGCTGACAATCATTGGCTAAATCCCTAAGATGTTGCAGACCACGGTGATGAGGGCCGTGGAAATGATAATGCCCACGATGGCCGTGACCACCGCCGAGGTGGCGGCATCACCCACCGCAGCGGCGCTGCGGCCGCACTGCATCCCTCGCATGCAGCCCGACAAGGCCACGATAAGGCCGAAGACAAAGCCGGAAAACAATCCGATGCCCAGATTCCACAAGCCCACAGCCTGGGCCGTCTGGTTATAGTATTGGGTAAAATCGATGCCCAGCATTCCGACGCCCACCACCATGCCCCCCAGGATGCCCATGGCATTGGCATAGAGACACAAGAAAGGCATCATCAGGGCCAGGGCCAGCATCCGGGGCAGTACCAAAAACTCCATGGGCGAGATACCCAGGGTCTTGAGGGCATCGATCTCCTGGTTCACCTGCATGGTCCCCAACTGCGCGGCAAAGGCGCCGCCGGTGCGGCCGGCCATGACAATGCCGGTCATAATAGCCGCCATGAGGCGCACCATGGCAATGCCCACCAAATCGGCCACAAATATCTGCGCCCCGAACATCTGCAACTGGATGGCCCCAATGAAGGCGAGAATCAGACCTACCAGGAAGCTGATGAGGGAGACGATGGGGACGGCTTGGGCGCTCACCGCTTGCATGGTGAGCCACAGATCAGCCCGCCGATATTGGGCCTTACCCGTCAACAGGCGCCCGACCGCCACCACTGCATCCCCTAGGAAGGCCAGCATGTCCCCCGCGCCCTGGATCAACTCCACCGTCTGATTGCCCAAAGAGGCCAGAAATGAAGGGCGTTCCTCGGCCTGCCGGGCATCCTTCTTTTCCGGCACAGCGGTGGCCAAAGCCAACAACCTCTGGGCCCCGGCTGGCAAACCCTCACTGACCCACTGGAGGTTTTCCCGGGCACACAGCTTGTGCAGGTTCATCAGGAAGGTGAGGAGACCGCTATCCCAGTGGTGGATCTCCCGGCCCTCCACCACAAGCTGGCGCACCCCTGGCTGGCTGGCCAGATGCCGCTCCACCTCTGCAGCCGTGGGCAAGGCGCCCGCCAGCCGCCAATCTCCCCGCAGCCGCACCTGCAGCGTGGTGGCCGTGGGTTGTGCGATGACCATCTCACCCTGATCTGGCATTATTGTAGTACACCAATACGGAAAGGATTTTGGTAGGCCCTGTCCTTCATTTTTCCTCCGATGCCACCTGTATTTTAATGGCAGGGACCGACTTTAACTGTATGTCCCGCTGGGGATTGGGAATCTCGATGTTTTGCTCACGGAAGGCCCGCCAGATACCCCAATACAGCTCGCTCTTAACGTTGGCCAGGCCGTTTTGCGGATCATTGATCCAGACCCGCAGTTCCAGGTTTATGGCATTATCCCCAAAACCCAACAGTCGGCAGGCCGGGGCTGGCTCCTGGAGGACTCGAGGGGTGCGTTCGGCCACAGCCAACATGAGGTCGCGGGCTTGCTCCAGATCGGTCTCGTAGGCCACCCCCACCGGCAGATGCACGCGCACCAGATTATGGGAATGGGACCAATTGATCACTTCGCCGGTGATGAGCTTTTCATTGGGGATGAGATGCTCCTTGCCATCCCTGGAAAGGACTGACGTATAACGGCTGCCCAGGAAATTGATCCAGCCGAAGTTTTCCCCGATTTGAATAACATCGCCGGGTTTGATGGATTTATCCGCCAGGAGAATAAAGCCGCTGATTAAATTGGCAAAGACTCTTTGCAGACCGAAGCCGAGACCGAGACCGAGGCCGCCGCTGAATAAGGTAAAGATAGTGAGATCAAGCCCCAAGTAATGTAAGACAAGAATCACAGAGGCAGAAATCCAAAGGATGGCTCCGAGCTTGGAGAGTAAGATCTGTAGGGCCGGAGGGAAATCCGACATCATTGTCAACCAAAAATGCCAAAAAAGCAAGACCTTTTTTGCCAGCCAATAAAGCACCAGGGTTAAAGCGACAGCCCGGAAAATGGTGAGCAGGGAAATCTGCACCGGTCCCAAGGAAAAGTCAATTTTATCGAGAAAATCCAGCCAATGATCAATGACATGAAATATGTACAGCACGGCCCAGAACCAGATGATAGCCAGCAGAATCTTGGCCCACTTCCGGCTTTGCATCTCACCGGTAACAAAACGTCCCAAAGTCAAGGCAAAAAAGACTATCCCTGCAGTGTACAGGCCATCCCGGGGCAGGTCGAAATGCCTGGCCAACCGCCAGGCCAGGGCAATGAAGAGAAAGGCCAGAAAAGGTCGGATTATTCGAAGGAAGGATAGAAAGATGCTCAGGTCGGCGCAGTCTTTTTGTTGGCCTGCGCATTTCTCGATCTGACGTTGAAACCAGATGTGAACTATCTGAGTGATTTGATGAGACACAAGAAAGAGGCCGCCGATCACCAGCACTTGGCTGGCCATGGCCCAGGAAAACACCTGGGAGAGAAGGTATTCCCTCACCTCCTCGGCAATTTTGGGTATATGGCCAAAATTCAGCAGATCTTTCATGATCATGTTTTAGACGGCCGGAAACAGGTGCAGGGGAACGCTATTACTTTGCAGCAAGCCTGCTTTTTGCGGCCCCACACCTTGTCTCCTTACATCGGATGGGGTTGACCGGTACAGGCCAGCACTTCACTCCAAAGGCGGCCGTTGGGGTCGATGCGTTTGCGGGCCGAAACGGCTAAGGAGATGGGGACATGGGTGAACTGGCCGTTCCAATAGCCGATGAGCATGTTGGTGCGGCCGGCCATCCCGGCATGTGCTGCATGATGCCCCAGGTTTAGGCAGAAATAGGAATCATAAGGATTGGCCCGGACGCTCCGGATGGTATAGCTGGGATCGATGTATTTCAAGGTGATGTCCATATGAATTTTTTTGAAATGGGCGGCAATCTGTTCTTTGAGAAACAGGCCGATATCCCCCAGCTTGACGTTCCCGGAAGCGTCGGTTTCGCCGGATTTTTGGAAAAACTCCTGGCCCGCCCCTTCGGCAACGATGATAACGCAATGGCTGCGCCGCTCCAGGCGGCATTGGATTTCCCGCATCAGGCCTTTTAAGGTAAAGGGGATCTCGGGCACCAGACAGAGGTTGACATCGGCATTGGAGAGGGTGGCGTAGGCCGCAATGAATCCTGACTCCCGGCCCATGAGTTTCACCAAGCCGATGCCGTTGCGGGCCCCTAAGGCCTCGATGTGGGCGGTATAAATGGCGGTTCGGGCTTCGGACACGGCGGTGATGAAGCCGAAGGAATTCTGCACGAAGGAAATGTCGTTGTCAATGGTCTTGGGAATACCCACCACGCCGATCTTCAAGTTGCGCTTCTTGATTTCCTGGGCAATGGCCTGGGCCCCCCGCAGGGTGCCGTCGCCGCCGATGGCAAAGAGCAGCCCCAAGTTCATGCGTTCCAGGGTATCCACCATCT
>CAZARS010000121.1:6931-8137 GCA_964487625.1 uncultured Desulfobacca sp. | reverse complement strand
GAAACACAAACGGCAAATGCCGAATTTCCGGAGAAACGCCCGTGGACGGCCGCACAAGGGGCAACGATTATAACGGCGGACGCTGAATTTCGGTTCTCGCTTCGCTTTCGCAATCAGAGATTTCTTAGCCACGCATCTCTCCTCACTAGCTCCTAAAAGGCATGCCCAAGCGCCGCAGGAGGAATTTGGCCTCCTCATCGGTCTTGGCCGTCGTGACGATGGTGATGTTCATGCCCTTAATTTTGTCGATCTTATCGTAATCAATTTCCGGGAAGATGATCTGTTCTTTGATGCCCAGGGTATAGTTGCCCCGCCCATCAAAGGCCTTATCAGAGACACCACGGAAATCCCGGACGCGGGGCAGGGCCACATTCACCAGCCGATCCAAAAACTCAAACATCCGATCCCGCCGCAGAGTTACCATGCAACCGATGGACATACCTTCCCGCAGTTTGAACGCCGCAATGGATTTCCGAGCCCTGGTAATGACCGGCTTCTGACCGGTAATGGCGGCCAATTCTGCGGTGGCAGAATCCAGGATCTTGATGTTCTGGCTGGCCTCTCCCAGCCCCATGTTGATGACGATTTTTTCCAGGCGAGGCACCTGCATGGGGCTTTTATACCGGAATTCCTGCATCATCGCCGGAACGCATTCTTCTTTATAAAGATCGTACAAGCGCGCCATAATTCTATCCTTCGATAAATTCCCCGCACTTTTTACAGGCCCGGACCCACTTACCATCCGGGGTCGGGACTTTCTTCACGCGGGTTGCCGCCGTGCACTTGCCACAGATAAGCATCACATTGGAAATATGCAAGGGCGCTTCTTTCTCGATAATTCCACCTTGGCCGGTCGTAGGGCTGGGCCGGGTATGCCGTTTTTTTTTTTTTTACGGTTTTTATCCCGCAACACCCTCATCACTTTGCCGGTCTTGCCCTTTTCTTTCCCGGCAATGACTTCCACTTTGTCATTTTTCTTGATGAGTGTGGGCAAGGGAATGATCAGCTTTCTCTTTCTGGCCATGGTATCACCTATAAGACTTCTGGAGCCAAAGAAATGATCTTCATGAACCGTTTGGCTCGCAGTTCCCGGGCGACCGGCCCGAAGATGCGGGTGCCGATGGGTTCACCGGCGGGATTGATCAAGACGGCCGAATTATCTGAAAACCTGATATAGGAGCCATCGGGCCGTTTGGTCTCTTTAAT
>CAZARS010000121.1:3176-6909 GCA_964487625.1 uncultured Desulfobacca sp. | reverse complement strand
CCTTCTTGACCTTGGAATTGGGCAAGGCTTCCTTGACTGAGACGATAATAATATCCCCGACTTGGGCATACCGGCGTCTGGTGCCACCCAAAACCCGGATACACTGCAGCTGCTTGGCACCCGAATTATCCGCCACATTTAACTTGGTCTGTACCTGAATCATAGCCGACCTTCACTTCCTCGGCCCCTCTGATCTGGTCGCCGGGGCCTGGAATTCCTGAACTTGGGCTCAGGGGCCTCCGTTTAGAGGGCCTTCGCCAATATCTCTTTGACCCGCCACCGTTTATCACGGCTGAGGGGGCGGGACTCGATGATCATGACTTTATCGCCCACACCACACTGATTGGTTTCATCATGGGCTTTGAATTTCTTGCGCCGTTTCACCGTCTTCTGATAGATGGGGTGCCGCACTAACCGTTCCACCCTGACGACTACGGTTTTATCCATCTTATCACTGATCACGATGCCGGTTAAGGTCTTCCGATTGCCCCGTTCTTCACTCATAAACTTTCTCTCTATCCTGGAGACTTACCAGCTATTAGGCCACAGCCCCTGCTCCGACCTTTTCCCGCATGACGGTTTTGAGGCGGGCGATATCCCGACGGACGGTCTTTAAGAGGGCGGTGTTTTCCAACTGTTGACTGGCCAATTGGAAGCGGAGGTTAAAGAGCTCCTCTTCCATCTCTTTTAATTTGGCCTGCAACTCCTCGAAGGTTAACTCCCGCAGATCCGCGGCTTTCATTCCTTCTCCTCCCGCATGACAAACTTCGTTTTAATGGGAAGTTTATGGCTTGCCAACCGCAGGGCTTCCCGGGCGACATCTTCGGGGACGCCGGCCATTTCATAGAGGATCCGTCCCGGTCGGATGACTGCGACCCAGCCTTCCGGACTGCCTTTGCCCTTGCCCATCCGTGTCTCCGCTGGCTTGCGGGTAATGGGTTTATCGGGAAAGATTCTGATCCAGATCTGGCCACCCCGTTTGACATACCGGGTCATGGCGATACGGGCGGCTTCAATCTGCTGGGAGGTTAGGTAGCCGCATTCCAAGGCCTGGAGGCCGTAGGTGCCGAAGGCCACAAAATTGCCCCGGGAAGCCTTGCCCCGCATCCGCCCTTTTTGTTGTTTCCGGTATTTGACGCGTTTTGGACTTAACATGAGTCTATTCCATTCTCGTCTGGAGCCGGCGACCGCTTACAGGGCCAGCCGCTCTTCCGGCAAAATTTCTCCTTTAAAGATCCACGCCTTGACGCCGATGACGCCATAGGTCGTCCGGGCTTCCGCCATGCCATAGTCAATATCAGCCCGGAGGGTATGCAACGGCACCCGACCTTCCCGATACCATTCTTTTCGGGCCATTTCCGCCCCACCGAGCCGGCCGGCAACCCGCACTTTGATCCCTTGGGCCCCGAATTTCATGGCCTGGCTGACCGCCTTTTTCATGGCCCGCCGGAAAGCCACCCGCCGTTCCAACTGCAAGGCAATGTTTTCCGCCACCAACTGGGCGTTCAACTCGGGTTTGCGGACTTCATGAATATCCACAATCAATTCCCGGCCCACGAGTTTTTCCAGTTTCTGGCGCAGTTCCTCGATCTTCCGTCCCTTCTGACCGATAACAATCCCCGGCCGGGAGGTGTGGATCTTGATCTTGACCTTGTTGGCCGCTCGCTCGATGTCTATGGCAGCAATGCCGGCACCCTGCAACTCTTTCTCA
This sequence comes from uncultured Desulfobacca sp., assembly GCA_964487625.1. GTDB lineage: Bacteria > Desulfobacterota > Desulfobaccia > Desulfobaccales > Desulfobaccaceae > Desulfobacca. The sequence goes on along the minus strand of CAZARS010000121.1, from coordinate 5,198 downwards.
TTCTTGATGAATTTGCGGATTTTTTGATCCTCGATCAACAGTTCCGCAAAGTTTTTCCGGGCAAACCAATAGGAATGCCAGCGGCGATAACTGCCCAGCCGAAAACCTACAGGGTGAACTTTTTGTCCCAAGTTATCCTCCTCATGCCTCTGACGGCGCTGCGTTGCCTTCCTCTGGCTTTTCTGTGCCGGGTGGGGTTCCCTGCAGTCCTACGTTCTCTCTTTTCTAAGGTTTCAACCCCACGCCTTTTCGGTCTGATAACGGCCAGCGCCCCTGTGGCGGTTAGTCTTTTTCCGCCAAGACCACGGTGATATGGCTGGTCCGTTTAATGATCCGATTCACCCGCCCCATGGCCCGGGACATATAGCGCTTGGCCGAAGGCCCACCATCCACATAGACCCGCTTGATATAGAGACTGTCCACATCCACCTGGGGTCGTTGTGTGGCGTTGGCCACTGCCGAGGCCACCACCCGGCGCACTAACCGGGCGGCCTTTTTGGGGATGAATTGCAGCACCGCCAAGGCGTCCTCCACCTTTTTATTCTGGATGGCCCTGGTTACCAAACGGGCTTTCTGGGGCGAGATGCGCACGTATTTTGCTTGAGCTCGAATTTCCATACGAAACCTGTCGGCACCCACGGTGCCCGTAAGCGTTATTTCCCTTTGACCTTGGTCTTCTTGGCGCCGGCATGGCCATAGAACGTCCGGGTGGGAGCAAACTCTCCCAGTTTATGGCCGACCATGTTTTCCGTCACAAATACCGGGATAAATTTTTTACCGTTATGTACAGCCAAAGTCAACCCCACAAAATCCGGGGTGATGGTGGACCGCCGGGACCAGGTCTTGATGACTTTCCGATCCTGGGTCTCCTTGGCTTTTAACACTTTCTTCTGGAGACTCTCTTGTACATAAGGGCCTTTTTTTAGTGAACGGGGCACGTTTCCTCCAAGGCAGCCACCCTATCTCGGCCCGGCTGTCCGCCGGCGCCTTTCAGGGCAGCCTCTGTTGCTTACTTCCGCCGTTTGATGATATAACGGTCACTTTCTTTGGGCTTCCGCGTCTTATAGCCCTTGGTCGGTTTCCCCCAGGGCGTCACCGGATGGCGGCCACCCGAGGATTTGCCTTCCCCACCGCCCATGGGGTGATCCACCGGGTTCATGGCCACGCCCCGCACATGGGGACGCCGACCCAGCCAGCGTTTCCGACCAGCCTTGCCAATGGACAGGTTTTCATGTTCCACATTGCTGAGTTGGCCGATGGAGGCCTTGCAATTTACGTGGATCTGCCGGACTTCGCCGGAAGGCAGCCGTAATTGCGCGTAATTGCCTTCTTTGGCGATGAGTTGGGCCGCCGCCCCCGCGGACCTGGCCAACTGCCCGCCTTTGCCGGGTTTGAGCTCGATGTTATGCAGCAGCGTGCCCAAGGGAATATTGCGTAAGGGCAAGGCATTTCCCGGTTTGATATCGGCCGTGGCACTGGCAATGACTGTGTCCCCCACCTTCAAATCCAACGGCGCCAAGATATAACTCTTTTCGCCATCGGCATAATGGAGCAGGGCAATGCGAGCGGAACGGTTGGGATCATATTCAATGGCCGCCACTTTGGCCGGCACATCTTCTTTTTTCCGTTTGAAGTCAATAAGGCGATAAAGGCGCTTGTGGCCACCGCCCCGATGCCGGGCCGTCACCCGTCCCACGTTGTTCCGCCCCCCAGATTTGGGGAGGGAGATCAGCAGACTCTTTTCGGGAGTCGTTTTGGTGATCTCCTGAAAATCATGACCGGTTTGGAAACGACGGCCTGCTGACGTTGGTTTTCTCTGTATTAATGCCATGATACTTTCCTCTCCCGGCGCTGCGGCGGGAAATGGCAGATTGCCTTATACTAGGCGCCTTCGAAGAAGGGCACTTTTTCTCCTGGGGCCAAGGTAATGATGGCTTTTTTCCAATCCGGCCTCTTCCCCTCGGTGCGCCCCAACCGTTTTTTCTTGCCTTCGTAGCGACAGGTGTTGACGGCCAGCACTTT
>CAZARS010000121.1:1480-3147 GCA_964487625.1 uncultured Desulfobacca sp. | reverse complement strand
TGACCTTAAAGATCTCCTCCACGGCCTTGCGGATTTCGATCTTATTGGCCGTGGGCACGACTCTGAGGGTGATCTGGTTGGCTTTTTCTTTCTGCATCAGAGTCTTTTCCGTGATGACCGGGCCTTTAATGAGATGATGATATGCTTTCACGCCGCCAACCTCTCTTCGATGCGACTCAAAGCCGGTTTTAAGACCACCAGATAATCATACCGCAAGATGTCATAGACATTGAGGCCCTCGGTGGGCATAACCTGAACATAGGGTACATTCCGGGAGGACAGGGTCAAGACCTCTTCCTCGCCGGCGGTGACAAACAGGACCTTGCGGATATCGAAATTCTGCAAAACCTTGACGAATTCCTTGGTCTTGGGCGTCGTGTAGGGGTATTGATCCAGCACCAGGAGCTGCCCGTTGGCCAGCTTGCTGGATAGGGCCATCTTCAAGGCCAGACGCCGCACTTTTTTGGGCACTTTATAAGCATAACTGCGTGGTTTGGGACCAAAGACAATACCACCACCCCGCCACAAGGGGGAACGGATCGAACCGACCCTGGCCCGCCCAGTGCCTTTTTGCCGCCAGGGTTTGCGGCCCCCGCCGCGTACTTCGGAGCGCCCTTTAGTGGAAGCAGTCCCGGCCCGGCGATTGGCCAACTGCATGGTTACCACCTCATGGAGGATATGTCCTTGCACCGGCACACTGTAAATCTCGTCAGGCAAGGTGGCCTCACCCACCTTGGTCCGATTCACATCATAGATATCAACAACAGGCATGGCGATCCCCCATTATTTCTCGATGCTTTTAATGAGCAAGAGGCCATGGCGCGCTCCCGGCACGGCACCCTTGACCAGGAGCAGGTTATCTTCGGGACGGACATCCACCACCTGCAGAGATTTTACTGTCACCCGGTGATTCCCCATACGGCCCGGGAGCTTTTTGCCCTTGATGACCCGGGAGGGAAAGGCACTGGCACCGATGGACCCTGGCGCCCGATGCGACATGGAGCCGTGGGTTTCTGGACCCCGCTGAAAACCCCACCGTTTGATGACGCCGGCAAAGCCCCGGCCCTTGCTGAAACCGACCACGTCGATCCGCTGACCGATCTTAAACTGGCTGACATCCAACTCCTGGCCCACTTCCAGGCCTTCGGTGGAATCCAGGCGGAATTCTTTGAGATAGCGGAACCCGCTCTTAAAACCGCCTTTTTCAAAGTGACCCCGAAGGGGTTTGGGGCATTTATCTAATCTCTTGCGGATATAGCCCACTTGTACGGCCTCATAGCCGTCTTGCGCCGTGGTCTTTTTTTGCACCACATAACAGGGCCCGGCTTCAATGACGGTAACGGGCAAGGACGTCCCTTCGGCATCAAAGATGCGGGTCATGCCCAGTTTTTTCCCCAACAGCCTTCCTATCATGATCTTCCTCAATACCCGCTGGCTCCAGATGTCCCAGAACAACCCGGCCAGCCGTCTTACAGCTTGATTTCCACATCAACTCCGGCAGCCAGGTCCAATTTCATCAGCGCATCCACCGTCTGCTGCGTCGGTTCAAGGATATCCAGGAGCCTCTTATGTGTCCTCACCTCAAATTGCTCCCGCGATTTCTTGTCCACATGAGGAGAGCGGAGCACGCAGAACTTGTTGATGTCAGTGGGGAGAGGGATCGGGCC
>CAZARS010000121.1:0-1453 GCA_964487625.1 uncultured Desulfobacca sp. | reverse complement strand
TCACCGACGGATTGATCCAATAATTTATGATCAAAAGATCTTAAGCGGATGCGTATCTTATGGGTAATCATGGGTCATCCTGATCTATTCAATAATCTCGGTGACGACGCCGGCGCCGACGGTGCGGCCGCCTTCCCGGATGGCAAAACGCAGCTCTTTCTCCAAGGCCACCGGCGTGATCAGGTGCACCTCAATGGCCACATTGTCACCCGGCATGACCATCTCCACGCCCTCCGGCAAGGTCACCACCCCCGTCACATCGGTGGTGCGCAGGTAAAACTGCGGCCGATAACCGCTGAAAAACGGCGTGTGCCGGCCACCTTCCTCTTTGTTCAAGACGTAAACTTCAGCCTTAAACTTAGTGTGGGGGGTAATGGATCCCGGCTTGGCCACCACCTGGCCCCGCTCCACCTCGTCCTTCTTGGTGCCCCGCAAGAGAATACCGATGTTATCACCCGCCTGACCCTGATCCAGGATCTTCCGGAACATCTCCACCCCGGTGCACACCGTCTTGAAGGTGGGCCGGAAACCCACAATCTCCACTTCGTCCTGCACCTTGATGATGCCACGCTCCACCCGGCCCGTGACCACCGTGCCCCGGCCCGAAATGGAAAACACGTCTTCAATGGGCATCAGGAACGGCTTGTCAATATCCCGCACCGGCTCCGGAATGTAGGAGTCCACCGCATCCATCAACTCAAAGATGCAGGCCGCCTCCGGCGAGTTGGGGTCATCGGACTCCAGGGCCTTCAGGGCCGAACCCTTGATAATGGGAATCTCATCCCCCGGAAAATCATACTTGGACAACAGCTCCCGCAGCTCCAGCTCCACCAGCTCGATGAGCTCGGGATCGTCCACCATGTCGATTTTGTTCAAAAAGACCACGATGTAAGGCACCCCCACCTGCCGGGCCAGGAGGATGTGCTCCCGGGTCTGGGGCATGGGGCCGTCATCCGCCCCCACCACCAGGATGGCCCCGTCCATCTGGGCCGCACCGGTGATCATGTTCTTGATATAGTCCGCATGCCCAGGACAGTCCACATGGGCATAGTGCCGGTTGGCCGTCTCATACTCCACGTGGGCCGTGGCAATGGTAATCCCCCGCTCCTTCTCTTCCGGCGCCTTATCGATCTGATCGAAGGGCACGTATTCCGCCAAACCCTTCAGCGACAGATGCTTGGTAATCGCCGCCGTCAACGTCGTCTTGCCATGGTCTATATGCCCGATCGTGCCAATATTAACGTGGGGCTTCTTCCGCTCAAATTTCTTTTTGGCCATGATGGTTTTCTCCTAACGAGATCGTCCAGTCAAAACAACATCCGCAGGGGATGGTTGGGAGTGCCACGGCTAAACGTGCTGGAGCGCACGACCGGGATCGAACCGGTGAACCTCGTCCTTACCAAGGACGCGCTCTACCGACTGAGCTACGTGGGCTCACTATTAACTCTACTGG
>CAZARS010000120.1:0-8181 GCA_964487625.1 uncultured Desulfobacca sp. | reverse complement strand
AAATCGCTGCGGCCTCCAGGGGCTCGGCGTTGAACTAGTTCTGGCGAATAAAATTCTTTTCTTTGACGTTCTGCTCGATCTTGGCCTGCAGGACCTTGGGGTCAAGGAGATCAATGGCTCGGATGCCACAGCGGCCTACTTTATCTTCGTAGCAGGGGCCGATACCCCGGCCGGTGGTGCCGATCTTGCCGTCACCTTTGGCCTGCTCCCGAGCCAGGTCCAGGCGTTGATGGTACGGCATAATGATATGGGTTTTTTCGCTGATGCGCAGCTTCTCGGGTCCCACGCTGATACCCTTAGCCTGGAGATTGTTGATTTCTTGGAGCAGGACCCGGGGATCCAAGACCACGCCGTTGCCGATCAGGCAGATTTTTCCGGCATGAAGAATGCCCGAGGGGATTAAGTGAAAAATGAATTTCTGGCCCTGCACCACCAGGGTATGTCCAGCATTATTGCCGCCCTGATAGCGGACCACCACGGCGGCATGTTCGGTAAGGAGATCGACGATCTTGCCCTTCCCTTCGTCGCCCCATTGTGTCCCCACTACAACCACATTGGCCACGCTTGGCACCTCCTTCTCTAAAACCAACTTTATTTAAATTATTTCCCAGGGTTTGTCAACCGCGGCCTAGCCCCCTCACCGTTGCTTTTTGCTGGGCAAAAAAGGGCGAGGCAGATAAACTTATTCCTGACCTCCAGGGGGCGGCTCTGGCCTCGCCGGGGACAATCCTGCGCCTGGAGGAAACTAAGCCTCTGTTTGGTCAAAACATCGACAATCCCTCATACAGTTGGTGTTCATCCGGAAACAAACAAACTGGCAGAAAAGCGCACCAAGCCGATGCTGGTTAAGAAATAATCTGAGGAAATTATATGATTATTCCTCTCTCCATGCGTGGCGGGAAGAGGGAGCTGGGGACTTTCTGGATGGCAGCCAGTTATTCTTCATCCGGAAACCGTTAGCAAGCCAGCTCGGGGCCATATGACAGATGAAAATTACCAATGTAGAGGCTGGGTTATCCAGCCCCTACATTCAAACCATTCTGTATATTCGGTCTTTCCGGATAACTACCTGTTAAACTTTGAGGTTATTTGCTGTAGTGAAGTCGTTAAAGGAGAGCGCATGGCCCAATGTCAGTTCACTTATCGGTTACAGGTCCCGGCCGAGACGTTGCTGGAGCAGATTAGACAGCTTGCAGAGGAATATCAGGGAGAAATCCAGGGCGACGAGCACTCAGGACGCCTCCGTCTGTCCCTGTTCATCGGAACCATCCAGGGGGAATACACCATTGCGGGGGATGAACTTCAATTAACCATCACCCAGAAACCGTTCTTGGTGGGCTGCGGCACCATTGATGCCACCATCCGGCAATACCTGTCGGCATTGGCGTAAGGGGAGACACGCCGGGAACGGGGTAAGGGCGGGGAGGCGCGGGGCTTGCCCGCCCTTGGCAGAAGAATTGACCCGGCAGCCTGCGACCATTTTTACAAAGCCATCATTCCAAGCTGAAACGGTATTTCTGGAGACCGGCCGGGACATACCATTTGATGAAATTATAGCTGATCCCGGCAGGGGCTGGTTTGATGCCATGGACGCGACTGCTGACGGCCGGGAGGGCGTCAGGCACGAAGAGAAAAGTATAGGGCTGGTCGTGGGCTAAAATTTCCTGGAATTTAAAATAGCAGGCCCGGCGTGTCTCCTGGTCAAAGGTGTGGCGCCCCTCTTCCAGGAGGCGGTCCACTTCCGGGTTCTGGTAATGGATAAAATTCAACTCCCCGGGGTTGGTCTTGGAGGAGTGCCAGACATCAAAGACATCGGGGTCCTGGCCCGTGGTCCAGCCCAGGAGGACCGCCTCAAACCGCCTTTTCTCAATGAAATCCTTAATGAAGGCCGCCCATTCCACCGTCCGGATCTTCACTATAATCCCCACCTCCCGCAACCGGCGCTGGATGATCTCGGCGGTGCGGACCCGCACCTCGTTACCCTGATTGGTCAGGATGGTGAATTCAAAGGGTTGCCCTTCTTTTTCCTGGATACCAGCGGCGTTCAGACGCCAGCCGGCTGCGGCCAGGAGAGCCTTCGCCCTTTCTGGATCAAAGGTAAAATCCTGGACATGGGGATTATAGAACCAGGTGCCGGGCTTGTATGGCCCGGTGGCCGGCACCCCCATCCCTAACAGGACGCCGTCGATAATTTCCTGTTTGTTGATGGCCGAGGTGAGGGCCTGGCGGACCCGGACATCTTTAAATTTGGGGTCCTCCAAATTATAGCCCAGATAGGTGTAGGCAAAGGCCGTATAGCGGAATTTATTGAACAATCGCTTAAACTTGGGATAATCCGTCTGGCGGGTGTATTGCAGCGGTGTCAGGCCCATGCGGTCGATATTGCCAGCCTTGAGTTCCATGAAAATGGTGGCCTGATCCGGCTTCACCATGGAGATATAGCCATTGAAAAAGGGGCGCCCTTCGAAATAATCGGGATTGTAGGTCAGGATGATGCGGTCCTGAGTCTTCCAGGACTTGAACCGGAAGGGGCCGGTACCGATGGGGTGGCGGGCCAGAGGGGAGCGGGTAATATCCTGGCCCTCCAGGAGGTGTTTGGGCAGCATAGCCAGCCCCCAGCTCCCCAAAGCCGGGGCAAAGGGTTTGGGGTAAGTCACCCGAAAGGTGTAATCATCCGGGGCCTCGGCTTTGGCCACCTGTTTGTAATCCCCGGCATAGGCCGTGGGCGTTTTGGGATCAACCATGACCTGGTAGGTAAAAAGGGCGTCCTGAGCAGTGAAGGGGGCGCCGTCGTGCCAACGCACGCCCCGGCGGAGTTTAAAGGTAATGGTGAGGCCGTCGGGGGAGATCTCCCAGCTTTCGGCCAGATCGCCCACTAACTGCAAGTCGCCGTTATATTTGACCAAACCGTTGTAAACCAAAGCAGCGATCTCGTGGGAGGCGGAATCGGAGGCCAGCGGCGGGATCAGGGTGCTGGCATCCCCAATACTGCCGTCAATGAAGATATCGCCGTAGGCTGGCCGCAGGTCGCTGGCGGGGCCGGCCAACGGCTCCGGCTCGGGGCCCGAGCAGCCGAGGCCCACCAGGCAGACCAAAGTAAGCAACATAAGGATCAGACCGAACAATTTTGCCATAAGGATGTGTTTTTCTGCTCCAAGGTGTTCTGGCTGACGGAACTCGCCCTCATTGGTGTCCATTTGGGAACGGGGCTTAGGCTAGAATACTTGCTTCTAGATGCCCCTCACCTGAATCCTCTTCCCGCACTGCGAGGAGAAGGAGTTAAGGATTTTCCGGATGAAAACTGCCTAATCGGCGCCGGTGAGACCCGGACCGAAGAGAACGGCCAAGGCCTCCTGCACCCGGCCCACTTCGCTGATCTGCAGGACTTCGCTCCGGGCTATTTTTTCGTGGGCCGGGCGGGCGATGACCGCCCGCCGGAAGCCCAATTTTACCCCTTCTTTCAGGCGCAGGTCGGTCTGGCTGACGGTACGCACCTCACCGGTGAGACCTACTTCCCCAAAAATCAGGGTATCAGCCGGGACTGGACGATCCAGCCAGGAGGAGGCCAGAGCCGCGACGATCCCCAAATCTGCGGCCGGCTCCTGGAGGCGCACCCCGCCGGCAACGTTCACAAAGATATCCTGGCCACCGAAATTAAGGCCCAGGCGTTTTTCCAACACGGCCACCAGGAGAGACAGGCGGGCGCTGTCCACCCCAGTGGTCTGGCGACGGGCCATACCCAAGTTCGTGGGGGTCACCAGGGCCTGGACCTCCACCAGGATGGGCCGAGAGCCCTCAATGCTGGCCACCACCACCGACCCCGGCACTTCCAGGGACCGCTCCGACAAGAAAAAGGCCGACGGGTTGGCCACCTCCACCAGGCCGGTATCATGCATCTCAAAAATCCCCAACTCCTGGCTGGGACCGAAACGATTCTTGACGGTGCGCAAAAGCCGATGGGTATGGGATCGGTCCCCTTCAAAATAAAGGACCGTATCCACCATGTGTTCCAGGATCTTGGGCCCGGCAATGGCCCCCTCTTTGGTGACATGGCCGATGAGAAAAATGGGTATCTGGCTGCGCTTAGCCAACTGCACTAGCTGGAAGGCCGTCTCCCGCACCTGGGTAACTGATCCCGGCGTGGCCGGCAGGGACGCGGCATAGAGGGTCTGGATGGAATCCAGCACTAGGAACTGCGGTCGATTCGTCTCCAATAACTGCAGGATATTTTCCAGACAGGTTTCGGTGGCCACCAGCAAGGTGGGGGAGGCGATCCTCAGCCGATCAGCCCGCAACTTTAGTTGGGTGGCGGATTCCTCCCCGGAAATATACAAGCCCGGGGCGCCACTCCCGCAGAGGCGATCCAAGACCTGGAGCATCAGGGTTGATTTGCCGATGCCGGGATCACCGCCCAAGAGCACCACCGAACCCGGTACTACCCCGCCCCCCAAAGCCCGGTCAAATTCGGCCAAGCCGGTGGCAAAACGGTCTTCTGGACTGGCTGTCAGACTGAGCAGGGGCAGAGGTTGACTGCGGCCGGAGCTGCGGCTGGTCGCCATGACCCGTCCAAGAGGCTCTGGGGTCGGCAGCTCCTCCAGGAATGAATTCCACGCCTGGCATTCCGGGCATTTGCCCAGCCATTTGCCGGTCTGGAAGCCACATTGCTGGCAGATATAGATGATTCGGGGCGGTTTGGGAGCCATGACTAAGAAGCGCCGCTAAAGATTAGGGGGCTCAGTGGGAGGCGGCGGGGGCGTTGACTCATAATACAGAAAGCGCCCCACCAACCAACCCACCAAGATCGCTACAAAAAACTGCCCTGAGATGGCCTCCAGCATGGTGAACGTTCGGGCTAGGGGCGTTAAAGGCATAATATCACCGATACCCACCGTAGTAATCACAACGACACTGTAATAAATGAACGTATTATGGAGAAGTTGCAGGGAAATCTTGTCTGTTGGCCAAGATAGGTTAAAACTGTGCGGTTGATAGAGAAAGATCAAACCATACAATTGCGCAAATATCAGACTCAGCATCAGATAGGCCACGATGGCGGCGAAAATTTTATCTAGATTAATCCGGCTTCCGGTAAAAATATACTGCAACGTAGCCACGAAGCAGAGAACCAAGAAGATAATGTCAATTTTCAAGCCGAGACTGAGGAACCACCATTGGGCCGCAAGGTTGGCGACAAAAAAAGAGAGGCTGGTAAAAACGAGGGCCATGCCGAGCAACATCCAGAGGAGTACTTGCCACCGCCTCGGCTTCGGTCCGGTGGACAGCGACACAAGCAGGGCATTAAGCAGGAAAATATCTGAAAAAACCTGTAGCAGCCAGTCGAACTGAAAGAGGGGCATGATGAGGGTAAAGGCCAAGATATAGAGCAGGAGTTGCAGGAAACGGTAGTCCCGCACTTTTTGCCAAAATACCGCCATCATTCGGTAGGTTACCTTCCTTTCAGTGCCGCTGCCGGCGGGAAATGCCGGGCTTTTCCCCCCGCCGACATCACCGCCAGGGTTTGCCCAATCTAAACAGCCAGACGTTATGCTGCCCAACACCCAACAAGCACCTTAATACAAGAGATATTGCTGTCTCTGCTGCAGGAAGGCGTTCACGCCGGCCTGCCACTGGCGGCGGATTTGGCGGGGATCCACGCCGTTTTTGATGGCCGCCACGACCTGGCGGGAGCCGATCATCCCCACATTCCGATCCAGTTGGAACTGATCGGGGTAGAGGTGATACAGGGCCGCGGCCAATTCCAGCCCGAGGTAAGGGCTGTCCAGGGCCTGACGGTCGGTGAGCCGGAGGCGGACGCCCTCACAACGCTGCCCCCGGAAGCGGTTGTTGGTGGGGGTAAAGGAAACCGGGGCAAAGGTCACGCCGGGGATCTGGCGGTCATTTAAATAACTGGCCAGACGTTGGCCCTTAATATAGGGGGCGCCCACCACCTCAAAGGGGCTGTTCGTCCCCCGCCCCACACTGACATTGGCCGATTCCACCATGGCTACACCGGGATAGAGGATAGTCTGGGTCATGGTCCGGAGATTGGGCGAAGGCGGCAGCCACGTCAGGCCGGTCTCATCGAACCAGAGGTGGCGCTGATAGCCCTGCATCTTCACCACCAGCAGGCGGGCGCCCAGCCGGTTGGCGGCGTTGAACAGCTGGGCCAGCTCTCCCACGGTCATGCCATAGCGCACCGGCATGGGGAAATACCCCACGAAGGATTTTAGACCCGGCTCCAAGACCGGACCCTGCACCACTGCCGCCGTGAGGGGATTGGGACGATCCAGCACGAAGAACTCCAGCCCATGGGCTGCGGCCGCCTCCAGGGCATAGGCCATGGTGGTGATATACGTATAGAATCTCACGCCCACGTCCTGAATATCATAGACCAGGGCATCCAATCCCTGGAGCATCGCTGCAGTAGGGCGTTTCACCTCGCCGTAGAGGCTGTAAACCGGCAGGCCGGTGGCCGGATCCCGACCGGAGGCGATTGTTTCATCGAGGTTACCGCCGAGACCATGCTCCGGGCTGAAAATGGCCCGGACCGAGACACCGGGAGCCTGGCGCAGCATGTCAAGGGTGGATCGGCCCGTCAGGCTGCGGCCGGTGTGGTTGGTGATAACGCCGATCTTTTTGCCGACCAAGGGGGCGAATCCTTGGGCGGCCAGGACATCCAGACCGGGGGTGACCCGCGCCGGAGTATCGCCGGCCCCGTGACCCAGATCACCCATTATCGGCAGCTCCTGCAAGGCATCTGCCCGCAAGGCCGGGGGACCCAGTTGCAGGGCTGCCGCTACGGTGGCCGAGACCGCCGCTCGGAGCATTTTCACCTCACCCCGGCCGTGGGGGTGCAGCCGGTTGGTGAGAATTATGACATAGGTCTGGGATTGGGGGTCAATCCAAATGGAAGTGCCGGTGTAGCCCGTGTGGCCAAAGGAGCCGACAGGGAACGCCTGGTTAAAGACCCGGCTGAAGGGCGAGCGCATGTCCCAACCCAGAGCCCGGACGATGCCTGGCCCTGGCAGGTACTGGGGTTTGAGCATCGTGGCCACGGCTTGGGGGCTCAGCAGCCGTTGCCCCTGATAAGACCCCCGGTTCAAGATCATCTGACAGATAATGGCCAGATCATCGGCGGTGGCAAAGACCCCGGCATTGCCAGCCACCCCGCCCAGCCGATGGGCGGTGGGATCATGGACCACTCCCCAGCGCACGTCGGTGGGGGCAATCCGGGATTTCAAGGCGGGGTTGGGCAGGAAACCGGTATGGCGGAGACCTAACGGCCGGAAGATGTATTGGTCACAATAGTTATTGAGGGGCAGCCCTGACACCCGGCGAACGATCTCCCCTAATACTATGAAATTGGCATCACTGTATCGGAAGCCGTGCCCCGGGGGATACACCGGTTGGTCCTCGGCCACGGCCACCAGACCGCCGTCATAGCCTGACCAGGATATACGGGGATTGATATCAGCCCGCAACCCCGAACTATGGGTAAGGAGGTGGCGGATAGTGATGTGGCCCTTGCCGTTGGCTGCAAAGACCGGCCAATAGGCGGCCACGGGTTTGTCTAGGTGAATCTTGCCGGCATCGACCAACTGCATGATGGCAATGGTGGTGGCCACCACTTTGGTAAGGGAGGCGATGTCGAAAATGGTATCAGTGGTCATGGGCAGGACTTGGGGGGAAACGGACCGTTGGCCAAAGGCCTGGCGATAGATAATTTTCCCCTGATGGCCGACAATGACCACAGCCCCCGGAACCCCGCCGGCAGCCAGTTGGGCCGGAATGATGGTATTCAGGCGGCTCAAGCGGGGATCAGTCACCGGCGGATAGCGGGGCAGTTCCACCTCCCGGGGGGGCCGCTCTGGAGGCGGCGGCACTTCGACCACCGGCGGTAACGGCGCACTCTTGCAACCCCACAACAGCAAACTGAAAACGACTAGCAAGCAGACATGCAGCACCCCCCACAGGGGAGTTGTCTGCCGTACCGAGAACTGAGGCATGGCAATATCCCAGCAGGCCGAGCACGGTCGGGAAAAAGTTTTTTTGGATTCCATTATACTGCAAGGTGGCAGGGCGACACAAGGAAAGTTCGGCCGCTTCTTTCTCAAGACAGGTCAGTGCCGTCAGTTAAAGGCCGTCTTGAATTGTCCGGCCACTAGAAAGCTGGCAATCAGA
>CAZARS010000119.1:5468-8407 GCA_964487625.1 uncultured Desulfobacca sp. | reverse complement strand
ACCCTGACCTTTCTGCGCTTCCATGTCTTGGCCTTTGTCAAGGCCCAAGGCGACGTGTGATTGCAATATGATTATGTCACCCCCTAACTGCAACTGGAAAATGTCACCCCCTGGATGAAAAACTGATATCACCTATCCCTGAGAGAGGATGGGTGCTATGAGCAGAAAGGTGACATTTACCATGAGAGACATGATCCGTCAGGGAATTCTGATCAAGCTGGTGGCGGGCAAGTCCACCGGGGGGGCAGGCGCTGCCCCCGCTCATTCTCCGATTTCAAAGGCGGGACCGGTGAGGCAGCGGCCGACGATGATGAGCCCCCACCATTGTTCCTGTCCAGTGGCAATCTTGTCTCTGATATCGGCCAGGGTTCCCCTGACTACCTTTTCTTTGTCCGGAAAGCCCGCATAATAGACCACGGCAATGGGGAGATCGGCAGGCTGATACTTACTCAGGGTCGTGACCAGCTGCCCCAGCTGGCGCAGCCCCATATAAAAAACCAGGGTGCCGTTGTGTGAGGCCAGGTCTTTGGCCAGGCCGTCCACCCCATCCTGCCCCAGGAAACTCCTGGCCGAGGTCAGGAGTACAAAACGGGCTTGCCCCCCGGTGCTGGGCCGCTTCAGGGCGGCCATGGCAGCTGTCACTGAGCCCAGGCCAGGGATGATCTCCACCATTTCATCGGGTAAGCCCTCCAGCAACCAGAAAGCCCGGCTGTAGACGGTGGGATCGCCGCCCGTCAAAAGGGCGATCTTCTCACCCCGCTGCACCCGCTCTCGCATTTGGTCGAGAAAGGACTCCCGCTGCCGTTTTTTAGCGGCAATGATAGCCTTCCTGGCCTCGGGTTGGAGTTGACGCAGGTCTGCTTCCGGCCAAAGATCCTTCCAGGGATCCAGCACCTGCTTACCCTGCAGATAAGTCTGGAAGGGCGCAGCCAACTCGGGGTGGCAAAGGATCAGATCGGCTTTCTGGATGGTCTCAATGGCCTTCAGGGTGGCATGTTCCGGTCCGGCCGGCCCTAGACCCACCAGATAAAATCTGCCCGGCGCCGCTGCTGCCAGCGTGGTTCCCAGGCAGCTCCACATCATCAGGCTGGCCAGACTCAGACGCCCCAGCCAGACAAGGTATCTTTTCATCATGGGCTCTCTCCCCGCCATGCGTCACTTCGCCTGGCGCAGTTTTTTGGCCTGCCACCATAAGGCCAGACTGGCCGCCAACAACAGTAGGCTGACGCCCAACAGGGCCCGAGAGGCCAGTGATGTCGAGGATTGGCTTGGCCCAGGGGGCAAGGCACTCGAAGAGGCCAAACTTGCTGCCGGCACCTCCACCGTGAGGGTAAGGCGGTGCCCCATCTCGTCGTCGGCCACCAGGCGCCATTGGCCCGGCACATCCGGCACAAAGGCAAAGCAACCGTTCTGATCAGTCCGGCCGGTCTGAAAGGGTTTATCAGCCTGGGGCGCCGTGACCGTCACCTTGGCAAAACTCATGGGCTCGCCCCCGGCATACCGGGCCTGAATAACCCAACCCCCTTGTCGCACCGTGCCCTCGGTGCCGTGAGCGAAAGCTGCCTGGGGAAGGCACAAAACCATCCCGAAAAGGAACATCTTAAGCCATAAAGCGGGCATAGTTATCGTATCCTTTCTTGATAAGTTGTCTTTTAACCAATGGCATGGCCGCCGAGCCCCTGTCATCAAGGTTTCGGCCAGATGAGGAAGGTCATATACTGGATATAATCAATATCGGGCCGCCCCGGGGTGGGTTGGTTATGGCTGGCCATGATGACCGCGGGCCCAGCGGCCGCCATGTGAAGCCGCACCTCTCCCTGGGCATCAGTGGCATACAATTCCTTGACCTTTTCCACCCGCACCCGAGTGTTGGGCAAAGGTTGGCCGTTGAACAGGACCTGGACCGTCAGTTCCTGGCCTGGCCCGACCGCCAGAGGATCCTGCCGGGGCACGATCTCCAGGGGCAGCCCCAGCGCTTGCGTCGCCACGGGTCCAGGGGTCAAGATGGTCTTGGACGTCTGGATGGAGAAAAAGGCCTCCTCCACGGTCAGCCCCCGGGCCAAGGCCTCCGCTTTGGTGGAAAATTCCTTTCCATGGGGCGTATTGACCCGATGGCCCCATTCCGCCACCACCGCCACGAGGGCCGGCGGGACCTCGGTCTGGAAATACAGCCGTTGGCCGGTCGGCTGCCTCTTCACCCCCAGCGGTTTTCCTTTTGCATCGAACGCCTTGATATCTTTGACGTTTTCCGGAGCATACTCATAGAACGTATCAGGCAAGAGCCCCCGCGCCACGAAAAAACCCTCTGCCTGGGGCTGCACCCACAGATAATGGGCCAAACCGCGGGCAGGGAGCAGGCTGAGCAGGAGCAAGGCCACAAGGCTTCCTTTTTTCATCACTTTCCCTTTCAGATCATCGCTCCTAAAAAAAGAGGGTCAATTTTCCCATGACCAGGAAGCCAGGGACAATGGTCACGCCGTCGGCTGCCACAAACAGAGGATATTTCCTATTGAAGATATTTTCCAAATCCAGTGTCAGTTCGACATGTTTCCAGAAGCGGCGGGAAAAAGAGGCATCCATGGTAAAATAACCGCCGCTCTTATAATTATTTTCATTATCATAATAGATAGTTATGTAATAATTGCCTTGCAGCAGCACATTGATGATTTCGGGATTTTTATACCATATGCCGAAGTGTATTTTATGGAGGGGGTCCGTGGGGAGGTATTTGCCTTCCAGGGCCGGGCCAGAGGTATCCTCCTCGATCTTGGAGCGGTTCCAGGTATAATTGCCGAAAAGACTCAGATCCTGACGGGGATCCCACCGCAACTCCACTTCCACGCCGTTAATATTCACCTTGGAGATATTTTCGATCTGGTATTCCGAGAAGGTCCGGCCAGCCCGGACAAATTGCCGGATGAGACGGTCGCCGATGTAAT
>CAZARS010000119.1:0-5458 GCA_964487625.1 uncultured Desulfobacca sp. | reverse complement strand
ACTGGTAATAGGTCACCCGTCCCCAGAGATTATCGGTGAAAAAGCGCTCCACGCCAACATCATAGGAAGTGATCTTCTCGGGTTTCAGATCTGGGTTGGCGAATCGAAAGAAGGTGCCGCCGCCCCGCACCTGGTTTTTATAGAGCTCAAAAAGGCTGGGGGCCCGAAAGCCGGTCCCGGCCGAGACTTTGAGGGCTGTTTGCGTATCGGGATGATACGTGATGCCGCCTTTAGGGGAAACATTGCTCCATTGGGTCGTGCCGAAAGAATTATCATACGGAGGGCGTCCCGCTTCCGGCCGACTGTCCCATGTCCTCCCTTGAGAAGACTCTATCCAGTCGAACCGGGCCCCCAGGTTGATGATTAGCCTGTCCTGGAAGAAGGTGAGATCAGCGTTAAGGAAAGGGGACAAGAAGAGCTGCTCACCCTGCGCGCCGGCCTCCCGGACGATTTTCATATACTGTTCTTCATATTTCCACCAGACCTTTTTTATGGCAAAGCCGGTGGTAATCGTGGCCCAGGTTGCCGGCCAACAAGTCCCTTGCAGATCCAGCCCCCAGACCGAGGGCGAGGGGAATTTCTCCTGGCGATTCAGGGAAGTATAATTGTCCCCAGTGGAGTCCTGGAAGGCTGTTTTGTCAGCTTGATTCAAATAACTCACCCCCCGGAAGCTAAGCTGATCGAACTTATGTTCATAAAAGAGATTATATTGATAAAGGCCCAGAGTATTGTGGAAGTTGGGCCGGCCCTGACCCTGATTATGGATGTAAAAGATCTGGCTGTAGGTCAGATGGGATTGGGGCGTGAAATCATAGGTCACCTTGCCGAAGATACGGCCCACCTGGCTGTAGCGTTTAATGTTATAGGGCGCGATGGGTGATTCCATGAAAAAGCCATGGCTCTTATCATAGCCGCCGGTAAAAACAATGCCGGCCTGGTCAATTTTCTGGTTGTGATAGACATCGCCGCCGAAGGTGTTGCCGTTCCCGGCCTTGCCGGTGATACTGCTTTCCCGGGGCTCCTGGGGCTTTTTGGTGATGATATTGATAACACCGCCCAAACCCTCGGAGCCATAGAGGGCTGACATGGGACCTCGGACAATCTCGATGCGTTCAATGGCCCGCTTGGGGATGTAGCCGAAGGCACCGCGCTTGGTCGCCTCCACCGCCGTGTTGATTGTCATTCTGGGGCACGCCATCCACCAGCAGCAGCACCCGGTTGGGCCCCACCCCCCGCATCTTGAGAGGACTGTTGATGCCGTTGGTGTGCAGGGCAAAATGCCGGAAATTGAAGATACCCGCCGCCTGTCGGACGATATCCTCCACGTTTTCAAAAGGGGAGGCCTCAATCTGCTCCCGGCTGATGACGGTGACACTCTGGGGAGTGTCAAATACCCGACGTTCGGTGCGACTGGCGGTGATGGCTATCTCGCCCATGATTTCCACCCCTGCTTCCAGCCCTCCCGGCTTCTGGCTTACCACCGGCTCTGCCGGAACCACAATTTCTTGGGCCAACGTGGGATGGCCGCCTCCCATGACCACCAGACCGACCAGGATGGCCCCAATCAGCCATACAGAAGGCCCAAAATCATATCCGCGCCGCATCAGCTTATCTCCCTTTTTTTCATTATGTGAATAATTTCATAAGGTTGGCCATAAAAAAAGCCACGCCTGCCCTGACTACAGAGCCTTCGTGGCTTTTCTTAAAGAATTCTAAGAGGTGAATTGTGACCGGGCGGGGTTCATCCCCGTTCTAGTGAACTTATGTTATATTCGATCTGGCTGGCTGTCAAATAAATTTATGGCCGAGACCGCCCTATTCCTGACACAGTGCCTGAACGGCCGCCTTAACTTTGGCGATATCTTCCGGCTGCAATTTTAAGTTCTTGTTTTTCTCAATACCCAGTTCAGTGATCAGAAGGTAGCGTTTGATGGGGATGTCGGCGTGCTCCAGAATGGCCTTGGCGCAGCCGATGTCACAGCCGTCAATGACCACCAGGTCGTCGATGTCTCTAGCCGACTGCAGGAAACCGCTGAGGTGGGCCCCCACTCCGGCCAGGCAATAGAGTTTGCCGAAGCCTTCCTGGGTTAATTCCACCGCCACCTGATTGGACAGCTGCCCCACATTGGAGCCGCCGGCGCAGGCCAGAAACATCCGGGGCACGGTGGGGGCGCAACATTCATTGGACATGATTTTTACCTCCGAGGTGAGAAAATATCTTGACAAAGAATATATAGGTATATAGTTATATAGATTAAAGGATCACGCTGCTCCTGTCAAGAAATGTTTAAGTGCCAAGGCACACCGGATCGGGATCAAGGTCAGCCCTGCCAGCAGGGGGCTCCTGCATGGTCAGGCAAAGCGCCGTAAGGAAGCTGCTGACCGCAAGCCGAGTGGTTCCCGCCTTGCCCAGCTGTTGTCGGCGCTCGCTGGGGGGTGGACGGAGAGGAGAAGAAGAGATGTTCAAAACCATCGTCCTGGCAACGGATCTCTCCCCCGCTTGGGATGAGATTGTGGCCTGCGGCGCAGAATTCCGGGCCCTGGGGTGCCGGCAGGTCATCCTGACGCATATCATCACCGATCAATTTTCCCTGGGGCTGGAAGCGGTCTGGCGTCAGGAGGCAGAGCCCAAATTAGAGGTGCAGAAGCGCCTCCTGGAAGACCAGGGTCTGCAGGTCATCGTGGAGACGCCCCTGGGCCTGCCGGGTTATTCCCTTAATGAGGTCGCAGGTCGCCACTGCGCCTCTCTCATCGTCGTGGGCTCCCATGGCAAGTCCCTCTGGCGGGAGAATGTTTTGGGGAGCACGGCCAGCGCCGTTTTGCACCACACCCGATATCCGGTATTGCTGTTAAAGGTCAAGGTGAAAAAAGAAGAGGCCCGAACCTCTTGCCGTTTTCCCGGAGCGGCCTTGTTCCACCATGTCCTCTATCTTACCGATTTTTCCGAGGTAGCGGAGACTGCCTTCACATATCTGGAGAAATTGGCGCCCCAGGGCATGGCCCAAGTGACCATCCTGCATGCCGTGCCTGGAGGGGAGCCGGAGGCCATCACCTCGCCTCTCCTGGGCGGCGGGGAGCTCACCCCGCAGCAGTATCTCCAGGCCTTGCATGATCGGCTTCGCCAAGCCGGAGTCGGTCAGGTTAACATCCAGATCGCTCCGGGGCCACCCCTGATTATTATTCAAGGGGCCTGGCTGCTGACCGAGTTCAGTCTCATTGTCATGGGCACGCAGGGGAAGGGGTTGCTCAAGGAAATTTTCCTGGGCAGCGTCGCCAATAATGTCGCCCGGTTGGCCCCCTGTCCGGTGCTGTTAATTCCCCGGCAGGCGTGCCTTGTGGATTAACATCTTGTGGCAAAAGATGGCAGCGGGTCTGCCCTTCTTCCCAGAATGATTATGAGCAAGACGGAAATCACCCAGATAGCTGTTGCCGGCCTGAGGGTCGGCATCATGGGCCTGCAGGAGGCTCTGGAGGCGGCCCAGGCCATGGCGAACGCTTCCGAGGAGGAGATCGCCCAGTTCCTGTTGGACACCCTGAAAAAAAGGAACTATATCCCCAGCTCGGCCACGGCGGAATATCGCCAAGCCTTCCTCCGGGAGTATAAAAAAGCCCGGGGCGAGCCCGTGGTGGAGGAACGCCGGGGCCTGTCCATTAAGGTCCTGGGCCCGGGCTGCGCCGCTTGCCGCCAACTGGAGCAGAACCTCATGGCCGTGGTGGCCGAACTGGGTCTGCCGGCTGATATCGAACACGTTACCGATATCAAGGAGATCGCCCGGCTGGGCGTGGTCTCCACTCCTGGCCTCATGATCAATGATGAGCTCAAGGCCGCCGGCCACGCCCCCAATAAGGACAAGCTCAAGAAGCTCCTGCAGGAGGCCGTGGCGGGTTAAGAGGGAAAAGGTAAGGGGGAAGAGGGAAAAGAGATGTTAGTGGAAAAGTATAACGATATCAATATATTCCGGCCGGAATGCAATTTTTCCTTTGACTCGGTGAATGTCATCGCCACCTTTGACGCCGATGTTAGCCCGGTCCTGCCGTACCTCAACGCCACCCTGGGGGGCTATGCCTTTGATGCCGCCACTTCTACCCTGACCCTGAAGAGCAGCGGCAAACTGGTGACCATCCGGCCCACCAGTGTGGCCATCAACGGCCTGAAAGATCAGGAGGAGGTGCAGCGGGTCCTGGACTGGCTGAAACGGGAAATCAATGAGACGTATGAGCAACGGGACAGTCTACAGCCGTCCTATACCTCCCGGCCTTTGATTAATGTGGTGGCCATTTTGAAGTATCTGCCCAAGACCAATTGCCGGGAATGCGGCGAGGCGACCTGTATGGCCTTTGCCGCCAAAATCCGGGATGGCGAACGGACCCCCGAGGATTGCCCGCCCCTCAGCCCCGAGCAGCGGGCCAAGTTCACGGCCTTTCTGCAGGAATCCGGCTGGACGGCCCTGGACGCGGATTTGTGGTAATCCAGGATTATTGGCGGCCCGCGGCCGCCGGGAAGGGCAGGCCCGGCCCGCCCCATAACCTTTATTCTTGCCAACCTGCAACCAGCACCTGGAATATATTATGAAACTGCTACTCAAAGTCATGAAGGCTTTGGCCGATGGCAACCGGCTGCGCATCCTGCGCCTGCTCCTGGAGCGGCCCCGTTGTGTCTGCGAACTGCAGAGGGCCTTGGGCATCACCCAGCCCAGTGTTTCCAAGCATCTGCGCATCCTGGAAGAAGCCGGCTTGGTGGAGAAGGAACGCAGCGGTCAATTCATTGATTACCATCTGGCCCCGATCCACGATCCCCCCGATGCCCGCTCGGCTCTGGTGGCCCACCTAATTCCCTGGCTGCAGCACGATCCGGAACTCCAGGCCTTTAGCCAGCAAGCGGCCACCATTGACCGCCGCGACCTGTGCCGGCGGGAAGGGGCTGCGACCGCAGACAGCAGCCAGCCTTTGGGGCTGTAAGAGTTTTTGGCCGACAGAGGCTCACCCTAATAAAAAAACCTTTCTAACCTGAAGACATTGATATATATCTATACTTGCATATTTTAAGGAAAGCGAGATGGCTGAACGATACAAGTTCCTCCTGTTAGTGGCGATTTTTATCATCATTTATTACATGCCCGTGGACTCGGCCCGCCTGCAGCAGGCCATCGTCGAATCCCTGTACCTGTTGCAGGAATACGCTCGGGAACACGTCCTCACCTGCCTGATTCCGGCCTTTTTCATTGCCGGGGCCATCGGCGTCTTTATCAGTCAGCAATCAGTCATTAAATACCTAGGGGCTGGAGCCAATAAGTTTCTGGCCTATGGGGTGGCCTCGGTCTCCGGCACCATCCTGGCGGTCTGCTCCTGCACGGTACTGCCCATGTTCGCTGGCATCTATACCCGCGGGGCCGGATTGGGGCCGGCCACGGCTTTTCTCTATTCCGGTCCGGCCATCAATGTCTTGGCCATTATTCTG
>CAZARS010000118.1:0-8457 GCA_964487625.1 uncultured Desulfobacca sp. | reverse complement strand
GAGCATGCGGCTCATATCCGCAGTGTCCGGGGTTCAAATCCCTGCACCGCCACCATTCTTGTTTACAACCGCCGTGTTTTCCGATGAATCACACACCAAGGGGGGGGAACATGCGTACTTTGGTATGCCTGGTGACGCTGAGTTGCGTCTGGTTAGGGTGGACGAACCCTGGCTGGTCCCAACGTGAGGTGCCGCCCCCTGCCGACGTACCGGCGGATTTACAGCCCACCAAGCCTGAAACCACCGCGGCCAAACCGGCCACCCAGACGACCAAGCTGGCAGTGGCTGCTCCCGCCAAAAAGCCAGGCTCTCAGCCCTCCATGGCCGTACCTGCCGTCGCAGGGCGTCAGACCGAGAAAAAAGCTGCCAAAAACGCCGTGGCAGCCAAACAAGCTCCGGCAACTCAGGCTAAAGCCAACAACAAGCGTCTGGCCAAGAGTCCAACCCATCAAAAAAAGGCCGTTTCTCCCAAGAAAGCCAGTGGCCCGCAGCTGGCAAAAAAAAAGCCCGCAGACTTCCCCATGGCCAAAAAGCCAGCAGCTAAAAAGGTGCAGCGGGCCTCAACCCTGCCCTTCCCTTAGTTAGTGTCCATCCGGAAACTACAGAAATCAGCGGATGTGACCTACCAGGTGGCCATAACAAGCCTTTCTGTAGGGGCGTTTCCTGCAACGCCCCTACAGGTTCTATTCGTAATTCGATGCCTTGCCGGATGAAAACTAGTTAACACCGCGACAGGAATCGGCGCTAAGGGGGAGGCCAAGACGTCCACCCTGTTGACCCTGCCAGGAGGGGGCCATGGCTCGTATTGAGGTTCTGCCCGAAGGCATCAGCGTTGAGGCCCAGCCCGATGAGACCATCCTCCAGGCCTTATTGCGCCATGGTATTCTCCAACCGCATATCTGCGGCGGCAAAGGGCGCTGTTCCACCTGTCGGGTCCTCATCAGCGCTGGGCTGGAGCACTGCACGCCGCCGACCCCTCGGGAACAACGCCTGGCCGAACGCCTCCATTTTCCGGCCAATATCCGCCTATCCTGTCAGACCCGCCTGCATGGACCGGTATCCCTGCGGCGCTTAATCCTTGATGCCGAAGACCTAGAATGCACCGATCTTACCGTCCTGACCGCCAAGGCCGCCATTGTAGGCAGCGAGAAGGGCATCTTTATCCTCTTTGCCGATATCGCTGGTTTCACCGCCTTCGCCGAAGCCCTCTTGCCGTATGATATCGTCCATATTTTAAACAAGTATTTCAATCGGATGGGACGGGTCATCCGCCATTATGGGGGAGAGATCAACGCCTATCTGGGTGACGGCTTGTTGGCCTTGTTTGAGGACACTGATCCACCGCAGGCAGCGGTGCGGGCGGTCCGGGCCGGCCTGGCCATGCTGGCGGAGGTAGAGCATCTGCAACCATACCTCCAGGAACTGTTTCATCGTTCCTTTCAGATCCGGATCGGCCTCCACTATGGCAAAGTGGTCACGGGCGCCTTCGGGCCGGTGGAGAGTCGCCGGGAAACGGTGATCGGCGACCCAGTCAATGTGGCCAGCCGCATCGAGGCCGCCAACAAGCTGGCAGGCACGAAATTCTTAATCTCCGAAGCGGTCTATCAATTCGTACCCGACAAGCTCCGGGTAGGACAAAAACTAGCAGTGAACCTGCCCGGCAAAAGTCAGACGGTGGTGCTTTACGAGGTCCTGGGTATAAAAGAGGGAGGAGATAGATCTCTGGAACCGCTGGCTACGGGTATCTGTGAAGTGGAGTTTAAGGAAAAGGTGGGGAGTTAAGATCTCTTTTGCTCTTTGAGAAAAGGCGCCTATAAACTATTCGGGCCTGACATCCTGTCTGACCTGCCTTCCCTCCATGGAAATATGGCAACCCATGTATCATCCCACGAACATTGCGCCTCCAGGAGACAAGACCCCAGGCCCGAAACTCTGTGTGGTGCGAAATGTTCAATATGCTGAACATATTATTGCTATTAGGGTTGCTTCTTTAGCGATTAGGATACAAAATGTTCAAATTCTTGTCAATAGAATATTTCAGATTATGAACAAAAAGTTTTTCAGCTAGCTGCTTCCAGGATAATTCCCTTGACGCAGTGATTTTGGCAGGATACCTTACCCTATTATGAGGTTCTGCCTGGCCGTACCCACCTACTGGACCTTCCCCGGGGGACGGGACGAGGGAGAGATTTTTTTTGATCATCCCACCCCCCTGGATCAGGAAGGGACGTTGCCCCGCCTCCTTGCTAGTCTGTTGCCTCTCCTGTCGGCTGATGATCATATCGTCGTGGTGGCTGCGGCCACCCAGGCAAGTCTGACCCTGGAGGTCGAAGCCCGGGTGCAGGAGCTCGTGAGCCGGGTATCTCACCATAATCGGATTCACCTTTTTGCTGCTTCCCACTTAACGTTATTCCACGAGTTCTGCCGGCTGCAAGGGCGGGCGGCTTTCTGCCCCCTGCTTTCCTTGGATGGGTATGGGGCCATCCGTAACCTGACGTTGGTGCTGGCCAACCTCTTGGGTGCCCAGGCCATGGTCAGTCTCGATGACGATGAAATTGTCCGAGATGCAGCCTACTTGGAAAGAATTGACCAGGACTTAACTGAACTGGCCCGCGGTTCGACCGTCTTCGGCTTGGCTGGTTTGTATGAAACCCCCCAAGGTGCCATCCTGGCGCCGGAGCCGCAGGGAGCCTGGGTGGAATTTTGGCCAAAGATGCGGTGGCTCAATGAGGCCATGGCAACTTTAGCGGCAGCCCCAACGTTGACCTTAACGCCCCTGGCCTTGGGCGGCAACATGGTGATAAGCCGGGAGCTGGCAAGATTTATCCCTTTTGATCCCCATCTCCCCCGGGGGGAGGATACGGATTATGTCTTGAATGCCCGCCTCTTCGGCATCCCGTTTTTCCTGGACCCGCAGTTGCGGGTGGTCCATGACCCCCCCGATAAGCCTCACCCGGTCTGGAAAAGATTGCGGCAGGATCTGGCCCGCTTCTGGTACACCCGGCAGAAGTTGCTGACCATAGAACCAGGGCAAGTGCCGCAGCCCGTTACCGCCGCAGATTTCCTGCCGTATCCCGGCAGATTCCTGACCGCTGATCTGGAACTCTTAGCCTATCGGGCCCATGCGGTCCTGGCCCTGGAATACCTTGAGGGCGGGGAGGTGGCCGCAGCCCGGGAAACCCTGCGGAATTTAGAGGTGTTGCGCTGCGGTTGGCCTGGTCCAGGGGTATTCCAGACCTACTATCAGTTTGTCCAGGAGTGGCGGCGTTTCCAGGATTGGCTAGCTGCCCCGGAGGTCCGAGCCGGCGCTCTGGAGGTAATATGGGAGTAAGCTCCCTGAGCACCATGTCCTTCTTGGACCCCTATGGCCTGGGTCCCGGCAGCACCTGCCCCCCCCTCGGGCTGATGATGGCTGAGGCCTGGCAGGCCCCGGATCTGGTGGCCCTGAAGCAGCGCCAGGGCCGGGCCGTGCACGTGGTCTTTCCCGTGAAAAGCGGGGCCGAGGCGGCCAATGTAGCCAATTTAGTGACTATTCTGGCACCCTGGGTGGGAAGCTTCATCGATGCCGTGTGGCTGGCCTGTGGCGATAATGAGCCAGGCGACCTGGCCCACCTGCCCCAACAATTCGCCGGGCTGCACCTGTTTATGGCCAGAGCGCAGCCCCCTCCGGATCAGATTGCGACGTCTTGGGGCAAGGGCGCAGTGATGCGGGCCATGCTCCATCACCTCCTCGTCAGCCGGATGCTGAGGGATCGCCAGGATATCGTCCAATTCTTGGATGCTGACATCAAGCCAGACTATTTCAGCCCGGCTTGGTGTCTGGGGCCGGTGGGGGCACTCCTGTGGTTTCAGGGTCTGGCGGCCAGCAAGGTGGTCTATTTCCGCCCCCGAGGAGGGCGCCTTAATACCTTTATCCGCTCCCTCTTGGCCACACTGCCCCACCCCGGAGTGCAACGCCTGCAAGACTTGTTGTATCTGCTCTCCGGGGAGATAGCGGCGACCCTGGCCTTTTGGTCCGCTGTCCCGTTTAAAACCGGTTATGGCATAGAGCTCTTCATCCTGTTACAGTTAGCCCTGGAACAACTGCGGCTCGAGCCCGGGCGAAGCGATTTGGCCGATCTGGCCCAAATCTACGTCGGCCAGATGGATCATCGCCACGCCCCTCTGCGCTCCGATGGCAGGCGGGCCGGGTTAGATCAGATGGCCGCCGCTTTATGCCAGACGGTATGGGAAGTCCTGAGCCAAACCGGGGTCATGCGATGGAGCGAACCCCCTGCCCTCCCAGGCCCCTTACGACTCCCTCTGATAAGTCGCCGCAGCGCCTCAGGCCCGAGCTGGCTGACGGTGCCCCTCGTTGAGGAGACTTTGCCCCCCTTACGGACTCTCCTACAGTACAGGCAACTTTACCCGGGAAGTGAGGGCGGCGAAACCTCGGAGAAAACTCCCCACCATAGTTAATTTGGATATCCCAAAAATTAATTGTTAAGCTATGCGGTTAGCCCATCTCGCCCCCCCCTGGATCCCGGTGCCTCCCGCCACCTATGGCGGGACCGAACTCGTGGTGGATCTCTTGGTGCGGGGGCTGCGCCAGCGTCAGTTCGAGGTCCTGGTTTTCTGCTCCGGGGATTCCCGCCTGGCCTCCCCCAAAGCCGGTCCCTTTCCCCGGTCTTTTTGGCCACCAGAGAAATTTTCGGAAAATCTGCACATTTCTTTTGCCTGGCAATACCTGCAGAAGCACCCCGTCGATCTATTACACTCCCACCTGGAAAGTGCCGCGGGTTTCTGGCAGGCCCTAACCCCTCCCTGGCCTTTAGTGATCACTCTGCATACTCCTGTTACAGAGATCAAGCGGGAGTATCTTCAGCAATTTCCCGAAGTAGCCTTGGTGGCAGTGAGCGAGTTTCAGCGGCAGCGGTTGGCAGGTCACCCCCAGGTGCACCTCATTCACCACGGGCTGGAGGTGCAGGCCTACCGTTATCAGGCCAACAAAGATGATTATTTTCTCTTTTTAGGGCGAATTTACCCGGAGAAGGGGTTGCATACTGCCATCCGCCTGGCCCAGACAAGCGGGCAGAAGTTGGTCTGCGCGGGTCCGGTCTTCGGCCCAGACCGGCCCTATTTTGAGGCGGAGATTGCCCCGCACCTGGACGGACGGCAGATCATTTATGTGGGACCGGCAGATTTTTCCCGCAAACAAGACCTCTTAGGTCGGGCTCAAGCCCTGTTACTGCCTCTTGAGGTGGACGAGGCCTTCGGCTTGGTGATGTTGGAAGCCATGGCCTGCGGCACTCCGGTCATTGCCCCGCCCCGGGGGGCCGTACCCGAAGTGATTGTCCCTGGCCAAACCGGTTTCCTGGCCCACTCTGAGGGAGAATTTCTGGCAGCCATGGCAATGGTAGGGGATCTGGACCCCCAGGTGTGCCGCCAACACGTAGTCCAGAACTTTTCCTGGGAAACCATGGTTGACAAGTATGTGGCGTTGTATCAAGCCATCCATGAGAATTTTAAGTATCCTTAAGTTTTGAGGGGTGCGGCGACACCGTCACAGATCTTGTGGATCATCTTGCCGATCCCTGCCAGAAGTTTCCGCGGGACATTGTTTAGCTCGCGGCCAGGAGTTAGCCGAGGTAAGAGATGATAACTGACCGTAGGCTGGTGTCATTTCTCCACAACCAAACCGCCCTGGGATGTTGGGGGCGGCGTCGGCTTAGGTCAGATTGATGGGTCGGTTGAGAGATCTCTGCGAAGCTTTCATTCTGCAAGACAGCTTTTAGTTCTTTTGGTATACTGTGGACCACTACTCTCCGGCAACGTTTTTGCATAAGGTTAATCGCGCCTTCGTATCTCTTATATTCATTCGTCTCATTTTGTCATTCTGAGGGAGCGTAGCGACCGAAGAATCTCAGATCCTGCGCGGCGCTCAGGATGACCAGAGAAAAGAGGCCAATGGTGGAAGGCTTTTTTGGCTTCCGGCGTCCTTTTTCAAGCTCTGCCAGAAGCCTGCTGGACCCTCATGCTTGTGGACAATTTTCCCTTGGACCTTTCTTGGGTTTTGGCCGACAAGTTGCATAAGCAGACCAATGGTGCCGGTATGCTGACTGCTCGGCGTATTAGATCCAAGAACCCGCAGCAGCAGGTTGCTGAAACCAAGCCATCGGTTGAGACAGAGGAAGTCAGTCCATATCTCACTCACAAGTTAAAATGGCGCTTTAAAGTTTATGTTTTAAGGAAGGCGCAGCCTCACTATAATCTACTAGGGGGCAGGCCCTTCCGGGGGATGGCCTTATGACTGAACCACTCTCCTCCTTGGCTGCCATCGTCCTGGCAGCCGGCAAGAGTACCCGGATGAAATCAAATCTGGCCAAAGTCCTGCACCCCATCATGGGAAAACCCATGTTGGCCTATGTCTTGGATACCCTGCAGGAACTGGCCTTGGCCAACACCATGGTGGTTGTGGGCCATCAGGCCGAGGCGGTGCAGGCCCGTTTTGCTGATTATCCCGTGCGGTTCGTCATTCAGGAACCACAGTTGGGCACGGGCCACGCCGTCCAGATCGCGGTGGCGGCCATGCCGCAGGATTACGCCACGATCGTGGTCCTCTGCGGTGATGTGCCGCTGCTCCGAGCCGAGACGCTCCGCCAGTTATATCAACAGCATCAGGCGAGCGGCGCAGTGGCCACGGTCTTGACGGTGGAATTGCCAGATCCCGGCAGCTATGGCCGGATCGTGAAAGATAATCAAGGGCAGGTTCTCAGAATCGTCGAAGCCAGGGACGCCACCCCGGCGGAATTATCAATCCGAGAAATCAACACCGGCGTCTATTGTTTCCAATTACCTTTCCTGCGGGAAGCCTTACCTACCTTGCGACCTGATAATGATCAGGGTGAGCTCTATCTGACTGATCTCATTGCCGCGGCCCGCCAGCGGGGTCTGCCGGTGGCCAGCCTTCTCACCACGGACTACGAGAGCTTTCAGGGAATCAATACCCGGGTGGAATTGGCCGCGGTCACGGCCCGGGTCCGGCAGCAGATTAATGAACGGCACATGTTGGCCGGCGTTACCCTGATAGATCCAGCCACCACCTATATCGAGGCGGAGGTGGTGATAGGGGCGGATACGGTGATTTACCCCAACTGCTACCTGCAGGGCCCAACGGTCATTGGCGAAGCCTGCCTTCTGGAACCCAATGTTAAGATCACTGATAGCATCATCGGGCCCCGGGTCCATATCAAGATGGGGACGGTCGTTACCGAGAGCCAGGTGGCGGCCGATGTGCAGTTGGGGCCCTATGCCCATCTGCGGCCCCAGAGCGATATCCGGGAGAAGGCCAAGGTGGGGAATTTTGTGGAGACCAAGAAGACGGTGCTGCATTCTGGCGCCAAGGCCAATCACCTGACGTATCTGGGCGATGCCATCGTCGGCGAAAAGGTCAATGTGGGGGCCGGGACCATCACCTGCAACTACGATGGCAGAAATAAATATCAGACGACCATTGAGGCCGGGGCCTTCATCGGCAGCAATAGCTCCCTGGTGGCGCCGGTGACCATCGGCGCCGGTGCTTATGTGGGAGCCGGCTCGGTCATCACCGATGATGTGCCCCCCGGCAAACTGGCCATCGCCCGGGGTCGGCAAGTCATCAAAGAGATCAAGAAAAAAGGGGAGTCAGCGTAATGTGCGGCATTGTTGGCTACTTGGGCGCAAAGGAGGCCATGCCCATCCTGTTGGACGGCCTGAAACGATTAGAGTATCGCGGGTATGACTCGGCCGGCATGGCTGTCATGGGGAGCGACGGTCTGGTCATCCGCCGCAGTGTGGGCAAACTGAAGGAGTTGGAGCAGCAACTGCAGACCGCACCATTGCATGGCACCGTCGGCATCGGGCATACCCGGTGGGCCACCCATGGCCGACCCACCGAAAGCAATGCTCACCCCCACCAGGTAGGTCACATTGCGGTGGTCCATAATGGTATTATTGAAAATTATCTTGAGCTGAAAAATCAGCTCATCGCGGAAGGGCATGTCTTCACCTCCGAAACCGATACGGAGATCATAGCCCAACTCATTTATAAATACAGCTCCCAAGGGGCCAGTTTCCTCGAAGCGGTGCGCCAAGCCCTCCGGCAGGTGCGCGGGTCTTATGCCGTTGTGGTTATAAACGCCCAGGAGCCCCGCACCCTCATCGGCAGCCGCAAAGAAAGCCCTCTAATCCTGGGGCTGGGCAATGGCGAGAATTATTTGGCTTCCGACGTGCCGGCCATCCTCTCCCATACTCGCCGCATGGTCTTTTTGGAGGACCATGATATCGTCATCATGAGCGATGCCGGGGTAGCTATTCAGGATCTGGAGGGCAAGCCGGTCCACCGGCCGGTGACCACCATCACCTGGAGCCCGGCCATGGCGGAAAAGGCCGGTTATAAGCACTTTATGCTCAAGGAGATCTTTGAGCAGCCCCGGGCCC
>CAZARS010000117.1:0-8550 GCA_964487625.1 uncultured Desulfobacca sp. | reverse complement strand
ATTTCTGAGTGTCGTAAACCTAAGGTAGGTCCTGATCCCTATGACGCTCTTCAGCCTCACCGAGGCTCGGGTGGGGCTGCCTGTCAGCAGCCCGGTTCCCCGGGATGGCCGCAACAATCCTGCAGGTGTTTAATTTTTAGCCAATTATTGCGGAGGAGCAACCGGATTTTCTCGGGCCAGGGCCGGGGTCCGGTCAAGTTGCTGAAAAAAACTCGGATATCGGGTCGCGGCCGCGGTGTTTGGCACATATGCCCTCCTTTAAAGCTGTAAGGCCTCCAGGAGCTGGGCATGGAGCAGCCCGTTGCTGGCAGCCAGGGTAGCGCTATCCAGGGAATAGGGGGCGCCGCTAAAGGTTGACACCTGCCCCCCCGCCTCGGTTACGATCAACACGCCCGCCGCTGTATCCCACGGTTTCAGGCCTTCCTCCCAGAAGCCATCCACCCGTCCGGCGGCCAGATAGCAGAGATCCATGGCCGCAGAGCCGGGCCGGCGAATACCTTGGGCCCGGACCAACAAACGCTGCAGCCGCGTCATGATGGGTTCAAGCTGGTCTGCCACATTATAAGGGAAGCCCGTGGCCACCAGGGCCTGGTCTAGGTCAGCAATGGTGGATACCCTGATGGGCGTATTGTTCAGCCAAGCCCCTTGACCGGCAACGGCCTCAAAGAGCTCATCCCGCAGGGGGTCGAAGACTACCCCATACTCTACCTGGCCCTGGCGCAGCCAGGCGATGGAGACACAGAACATGGGGAAATTATGGGCATAATTCACGGTGCCGTCCAGAGGGTCGATGATCCACTGACCCTCCGGACCGCTGACAGCCGGATCGGACATGCCGGCCTCCTCGGCCAGGAAGCCGGAGCGGGGAAAAGCTTGGGATAGGCGAGCGATGATCAACTGTTGACTCTGCAGGTCAGTTTCGGTCACCGGATCGTGGCGGCCTTTCATGGTGATGGCGTGGCTGCGGTCAAAATTGTGACGCAAAAGCGCCCCTGCTTCTCGGGCGACTTCCCGGGCCACGTGCCGGATCTGGGATAACACGTTGGATTGCCTTCCTTTCTTGCTTACTTAGTTACTATAATGCATGTCCCGCAGTGCTGCCATCAACGCCGACGACTTTTGGGACGGGCCCGGCCTTTTTTAGTCCTGGCGGCGGTCCTGGCGGCCGGGGCAAGCGTCGGGGCGGGAACAAAGAGACTCACCCCCAATAGGCCGGTAAGGAAGCCCCCGAGGTGGGCAAACCAGGCCACCGGGCCACCCTGGCGGAGGCCATAGAACTGCAGCAGCAGCCAGAGTCCCAACCAAACATAGGCCGGCACTGCGACAATCTTGAAGCGGACGATGAGGAAAAACAGGGTCTGCACCGGAGCCTGGGGATAGCGGATGAGGTAGGCTCCCAGCAGACCGGCAATGGCGCCGCTGGCCCCGATGATGGGCACGGACAGGCGGCTGGCCACCACCGTGTGCAACAGCAGCGAAAAGAAACCACAGAACAGATAAAATCCCAAAAAACGCCAATGCCCCAACTCATCTTCCAGGGCTTCGCCAAAGACCCAAAGAAACAACAAGTTGCCCAATAAGTGTACCCAACCGGCGTGCAGGAAGAGGGAACTGAACATGGTGGCTAGGAGCCTTAAGGACTGCCAGGAACCGAATACCTTGACCTGGGAGAGTTTGGCCGGTATGGCACCACCCTGCCAGAAGATATGGAGGAGGGCGTCTTCACCCAAGGGCAGGTGAAGGAGAAAAATGGCCAAGTTCAGGGCGATGAGGCCCACGGTTATGAGGGGCCACCGCTGTCGGCTGGCCTGACCACGGATGGGAATGGCCATGGCTCCTTCTACCCTTTCTGACCGCTGGAACGGCTCAAACTGTTTGGAGGTTTGCCCATATCGCCAAAAGGTCGGTTAGCCGATGCCTGGGGAAGGATGGTGAGCCCGACGGAGGACAAACGCCCCCAGGGGCACGTCCAAGGCCAGGGCCACCGGCGCACATTTGGCCTGGAGCAGGAAAAAAAGGCGCGGCTCCGCAAGCCGAGAGAGTGTTTCAAAATGGCCCATGCCCTTGGCCAAGATTACATCGGCGGCCTGCCAGAGGTCCTGGAAAGTCCGATTGGTCAGGGATAACTCCAACCCCACCGTTGCCGCGCCCGTGTCCACCACCGGCTCCAGCGCCGGCAACAGGCCGGACTCTGCCAGATCTTCTCGAGTCAGATCATTCTGGATGGGGGCCCCTTTGACTATGTAGTAAACTTGCCAACCTTGTGTCCTGAGGCCGGTTACCAACGGCAGATCAAAGAATTGTTCGCCGGCATTGTCGGCCAAATAAAGGAGGAGACCAGAGGTATTGCGCAGACATTTGGCCAACTGGTCATAATCAGAGTGATAAAATTTCGCTGGGTTGGCCATATCCCGGGCGATTTCAGCGGCTGGCCGGAAAAAATCCAAGGAGTTCCCCGCGGCGGCCCGGGACAAGAGGCTGGGCAAGTCAGGGTTTGGTAGCCTGGGCAAAGCGCTGGCTACCTGCCGGGCCAGGGCAGTCTCCCGGCGCTTACGCGCCAGGAAAGGGTCAGGGTTGCCGGTGACCGCCTGGATGATGGGGTGAAAATGGTTAGCAATAATAGCCGGAATGGCTTCGGGGCCGAACTCCGCGGCCAATACTGTTCGGGCTTGCCGCCGCGCCTCTGCCTGGAGAGAGACTTCCGCAGTGGCAGCCTGCACGGTCTGCTCGATGAGTCTGAGCAAGCAATCGTAACATTCCGGACGGATGGTCATCATGGTTTGACTGGTCAGTTGGACCCCTCATGTTGGCTCGGGGGTCGGGTGCAGGATTTATGGAGCGGGATGGCCGTATCTGCGCCGGGACCCCACTTATTGTGTCCATCCCAGGCGAAAACGTCAAGATGTCTCTCAGTGAGTCCGTCGTTTTCAGAAATCCACTCGTTCACCTTGTCAAATTTTGTCTTCTCAGGATAAGATGAATCATGAGCAGAATCGCTACATGGCGGGGGCCCCAGGATGATGCGGTCTTACAGGAAGCCGCTCGGGTCTTGGCAGGAGGGGGAGTGGTGGCCTGTCCCACCGAAACGTTCTATGCCCTGGCCGTGGCTGCCCACCATGAGGGGGCCCTGCAACGCTTGCTGCGCCTGAAAGGTCGGCCGGCTCAGAAACCCCTGCTGGTCCTGGTGGCCGATGAAGAGATGCTGACGGCGGTGGTCAAAGAGATCCCTCCGCTGGCCCAGGACCTCCTGCGCCGCTTCTGGCCGGGCCCCCTCACTCTGATCTTTCCGGCCAAGGAAGAGCTGCCTTTTGCCCTCACCAGTGGTAGCGGCACCATCGGAGTGCGTCAGCCTGGGTTGGCCTTGACCAGACGCCTGGTGGCGATTTTTGGCCACCCCATCACCGGCACCAGTGCCAATCTCTCTGGCCAGGAGCCCTGCTGTACCGCCGGGGAGGTGCATGAGGTGTTTGGCTCCGCGGTGGACCTGATCCTCCAAGATGGCCCATGTCCAGGGGGGTTACCCTCGACCATTGTGGATGTTACCCAGGTGCCGCCCATCATTCTGCGGGCCGGGGCGCTGCCCGTGGCCAGCCTGGCGCCTTACCTCAACGCTTCTGTAATTTCTCCTGACAGCGTCGGAGCCAAAAGAAAATAAGGAGCGGCGGGAGGCCAACAAGTCTAACAGCAAGCTGACTCTGCCGAGGTAAGGGTAAAATGCCCAATTCAAATTATGTGATAGCCGTTGACTTGGGAGGCACTAACCTCCGCCTAGCTTTGGTGGATCAGAACGGCGACATTTTGGCGCGGCACGCTGAGCCCACTAAGGTCCACCAGGGGCTCGACGCCCTCTTGGACCAGCTGGCCAACAGGACCGTCACCTTGCCCCAACAAGCAGGGATTCCAGCGGCACAGATCCAAGCGGTGGGTTTTGGCATACCAGGTCTGGTGGAATTGGCGGCCGGCCGGGTGGTGAAGGCTCCCAATATTCCCGTCTTGGATGGGGTCCCCTTGGGGCCCAGGCTCCAGGACCGGCTGCCTTGGCCCGTGGTCCTGGATAATGACGCCAACCTCTTTGCCTTGGGTGAAGCCACCTATGGGGCAGGGCGGAGTGAGACTGATCTTTTAGGCATAACTCTCGGAACCGGGGTGGGAGGCGGTTTGATCCTGGCCGGCCAGCTCTGGCACGGTGCCAGCGGCACCGCAGCAGAAATCGGCCACATGACCATCGAGCCAGCGGGCGATTTATGTAATTGCGGGAACGTTGGCTGTCTCGAAACCCTGGCTTCAGCCACTTGGACCGTCAAATGGTTTCAGGCCCGCTTGCAAGCGGGCGAGGCTTCCGCTCTCCGTCCCCTTTGGCAACAGCGCTCCCAGGACCTGAGTGCCCGGCGGATTGCCGAGGCAGCCCGGGCCGGCGACGCCTTGGCCCAACAGGCCATGGATCGGGTCGGCCGGGCTCTGGGGATCGCCATCGCCAATGTGGTCCATCTCTTGGGGGTGCCCACGGTGATCCTCGGGGGCAAGTTTGCCGGGGCGTGGGATGGCTTTTTCCCGGCCCTCGACCGGGAGCTCCGCCAACGCCTTACCTTTTTCCCAAGGTCTGTCCTGCAGATTAGGCCCGCTATTTTGGAGGATAATGCCGGACTTATGGGAGCCGCTAAACTGGCCTGGGATGTGTCTCGCTAGCTGAGTTGTCGCCCTCAGGCACTACCGGCCCTGCTTTTTCGGGCAAGCGGCTGAACAAGAGGCGGAAATCCTCCGCCAACGAGTCCACATCATACTTAGACCAGGGTGGGAGATTGAGGGCCGAAGTTAACTCAGGCGGCGGGGTAGGTTTGGGGAAATGGAGATTGAGGATATCGATGACATTGGCCGTGGGTAGGCTCTTATAGAGCGAGCTGATGGTAAGCACTAACTCGAAGTGTTCGTAAAAAAGCCAACGATTATAAGGCCGCATGGCTCATTCTCCCCTTAATCAACCTTATCACATTCCTCATCATCCTGGCAAGATTTCTCTTCGGGAGCCTCTCATCCCGGGAAATGTTACCGCAGCGGGACGAGTCCCCAGCGTAGTCGGGCGATGGACGCGAGCCTCGCAGGGTCCAGGGCAGCATGTCGGAAAAACTGCGACGCACCGCAATTTTAGCAGTAGATTTTTCTCATTCATTGCCTTACAATAAGAGGCACCAGAAAATATCTTTGGCCCACCCGCTTGCCGATCGATCGAGGACAGGTTGATGTTGGTCGCGGTGAGGCAAGCCAACGAGGAAGAGACCGGTGCTTATATTTACGCGCAGGATCGGGGAGGAAATCCGCATCGGCGATGATATCCGGGTGAGAATTATCGATATCAAAGGGAAACAGGTCCGTCTCGGCATCGAAGCCCCTCCGGAAGTCATCATCCATCGGGAAGAAATCTATCGACGGATTAACGAGGCCGCCCGCCAAGAAGCCGGTCAGCAAGCGGTTACCCTGTTTCCTTTAAAAGAGATAGATTCCTAAGAATATTTACCGCTAAACGGTTTTTTGCCAACCGGGCGCACTACACGCTGCCATCCTCCCTTAATTGTCAAACCGCCCTGAGGAGCATCATCTGCCGGGCCCACTCCCTCTCCTATAAACCTCCTCTCGGGAGGAGACGGTCCATTTAAGCGGACCGTGCCCTTGCCAGGAAGGCCTATCTCTGATAAAAAACTGAATGTGCAAGACCAAGTGGCAATTCAGGTCCAGGGCCTGTGGAAATCCTTTCAGAGCGGTTGGCGCCGGCAACGTCAACCAGTCTTACGGGGGTTAGACCTCACCATCCCCCGGGCCACAATTTTCGGCATTTTAGGTCCCAACGGCGCGGGGAAAACGACCCTCATCTCTATCCTGGCCACCCTCCTCTTGCCGGATGCCGGGGCCGTCCATGTCCTGGGATTGGATGTCCGCCGACAGGCTGGCAAAATCCGCGAGCGCATTAATCTCGCCAGCGGTGCTGCCAACTTTGTCTGGTCCCTCTCGGTGGAGGAAAATCTGCGGTTTTATGGCCGGCTCTATGGCCTCTGGGGTCGCAGCCTGAACAGCCGGGTGGACGAGATGATGGCCCTGTTTGAGCTGCAGGACTACCGGCACAGCCCCTTTGAGACCCTGTCTTCGGGTTTAAAACAACGCCTGGCCCTGGCCAAGGCCCTCATCAGCAAACCCGAACTGCTCTTCC
Source organism: uncultured Desulfobacca sp. (assembly GCA_964487625.1). Classification (GTDB taxonomy): domain Bacteria; phylum Desulfobacterota; class Desulfobaccia; order Desulfobaccales; family Desulfobaccaceae; genus Desulfobacca. The sequence continues at coordinate 2,351 of CAZARS010000117.1, read as the reverse complement.
TGGACGAGCCCACCAACGGCTTGGACCCCCTGGCCGCGCACCACACTCGGGAGGAAATTTATCGCCTCAACCGCCAGACCGAGGTCACCATTATCCTCACAACCCACAATCTACGGGAAGCCGAGCAGCTCTGCCAGGAGGTGAGTTTCTTGGGCAATGGCAAGATTCAAGCCCAAGGCAGCATTCGGGAACTCCAGGTCAGGTTGGGGTTGGGAGACCGGGTGATCATGGAGTTGACCGACGGTCTACCCCCCCTGAGTTATCAGCACCTCCCCGGAGTGCTGCGGTGTCGGCAAAACGAGAGGCACCTGGAACTTGTCTTGGATCACAGCGATAGTCGGCTGCCCCTCATTATTCGGGAGATCACGGCAGCCGGTGGCCAGATCCAGCGTCTCCGGGTGCAGGCCGTGGATCTGGAGGACCTGTATCGTGAATTTACTCACTGAGGCCGTCAAGGTCTGGGCCTTTGCGGCCCGGGGCGGCATCATGAACCGCCGCAATGTCTTTGCGGTCTTTGAGATGCTCTTCTGGCCCCTGGTGGGGCTGTTTTCGGTGGGCCTGCTAACCCGCTTCCTCCAGTTGGGGAGTGATACGGTCTCCTTTGTGCTCATCGGTGCAGTGGCCATGAACACTGTGCAGATCGCCCAACTGGACGTCTCGTACGCCCTCCTGTATGATGTTTGGGCCAAGAGCCTGAAGCATGGCTTCATCGCCCCCATCCACCTCCTGCACGTCATTCTCGGCTCTGGGATCGTCGGCCTGGTCCGGGGTCTGGTGGTCTTTGCCGTCATGTTGACTCTCAGTATCTGGGCCTTTGACATGGACCTGAGGCGGGCTGGTTGGATCGGGGTGAGCATCTTTTTCCTGGGCATGTTCCTCGTGGCCGTTATTGAAGGCATCCTGGTCCTCTCCCTGGTTCTGCTCTTCGGCCATCGCGCCGAGATCACGGCCTGGGCCATCTCTTATCTGGTCCTGCTCCTGGCCGGACTCTATTATCCGGTGACCCTCTTGCCCAGGAGCCTCCAGGTGGTGGCACAGCTGATACCCCTGACCCATTTCCTGGAATATTTCCGCTGGTTTTATGGCTTCCCCCTTTCCACCCCCAACCCCCTGGTCCGAGGGGTGCTGCTGAGTCTCGGTTACCTGGTGGCAGGTTATGGCCTCATCACCCTTAGCCTGTGGCGGGCCCGACAGCGGGGCACGTTATTAAAGCTCTCGGAATAACTTCCTGTGGTTGCTTGGGAGAAATGACCATTCTTCGCTAGGTTGTAGAAAAGACAACGGATTATCAACACTGCATGATCGGCGTTTTTGATTCAGGTTTCGGCGGTCTGGCGGTCCTGCGGGAATTCCTGCAGGCCTTGCCGGCATATGACTATCTCTATCTGGGAGACAACGCCCGCATCCCCTACGGCACCCGCTCGGATGCGGTGGTGTTGAAGTTCACCCAGCAGGCGGTGGAATATCTTTTTGCCCAAGGCTGTGTACTGATCATCCTGGCCTGCCATACCGCCTCCTCCAAGGCCCTGCGGGCCATCCAGCAGCAATACCTGCCCTACCGCTACCCCAATAACCGGGTGCTGGGGGTGGTCATCCCCACGGTGGAAGAGGCCCTGGCCCGCAGCGTCTCGGGGCGGATCGGCGTCATTGCCACTGAAGGCACGGTGGCTTCCAACTCTTTCAAGATCGAGCTGAGGAAACTCAACCCCCAAGTGGAGGTCTTCCAGCAAGCCTGCCCCTTGTTGGTTCCCATCATCGAATGCGGGGAGCAGGACGGGGAAGTGGCCGACCTGATGCTGCGGAAGTATCTCACCCCGCTCCTGGCCCACAAGATCGATACCCTCATCCTGGGCTGCACCCATTACTCCATCCTCAAGCCGAAGATTCAGGCCTTAGTGAATTCCCAGGTCCAGATCATCTGTTCCGGGGAAGTAACAGCCATCAAATTGGCCGACTACCTGCGCCGCCATCCGGAGATCGATTGTCGCTTAAGTCGCCGCGGCCAACGCCGTTACCTCACCACCGACTTGACCCCCCGCTTCCGGGAGTTGGCCAGCTTGTTTATGGGGGAGGAAATTGAGGCTGAGGTGGTGCAGTTGTAGGAGAAGGGAGAGCGGCGGTGTTCGTTAGTTCTCACCAGCAGACAGCGTTATTGCTGTTCTCCTGGACTCTAAGGCGTCACGCTCCTCTGGCAGATTTTTCCAGAGTCGGTCTTGCCCCCCTCTGGACCTTTGGTTTAGAGTAATGGTCAACCCGGGATATACTACCCCTCAAATCTCAACGAGCAGCAGATCACGGTGATCTGGCGCAGCCAGCCCCGCTGGAGTAGCTACTTACCTGAGCCCCATGAA
>CAZARS010000116.1:0-8610 GCA_964487625.1 uncultured Desulfobacca sp. | reverse complement strand
GAGCGGCTCAAGGTCATGACCTCTTGGGCCAGGGCCGCTACGTCCGGCAAAAGCGTCGAGTAATCTAGATCCGGGATTTCCTCGCCGAAATCCAGATCAGCCTCAACCTGAGCCAGCAGGTCCAGGAGGGCCTGACGCAGCCTGGCAATGGTTTCCCCCAAGCCCCCGGCCAGGTGCGAGGTTGCCACCTTTAAGCCGGCTTCCCCCCGGGCTTGAATGACTTCCAGGACCGCCTCGGCCTGGGTGAGATCCAACCGCCCCGAGAGAAAGGCCCGCAAGGTAAACTCCCCGGGCTGGGCCAAGCGGGCCCCCTGCGCCAGCACTAATTGCAGGATCTGGCGGAGGACAGCATACCCCGAGTGGCAGTGAATCTCCACCACATCCTCCCGGGTGTAGCTGCGCGGGCCGCGCATATACGCCAGGAGAACCTCGTCCACCTTCTCCCCCCCTGCAGGGTTGACAATGTGGCCTAAGAGCAGGCGATGGGAGGGAAACGGCAGCGTGCGGGGGCTCCGGGGCCGGAACAGGCGACCGGCAATGTCCAGGGCTTGGGGGCCGCTGAGGCGGATGATGCCGATGGCACCCTGACCTGGAGGCGTGGCGATGGCCGCAATGGTCTCTGAGGTCACCCTAGTTCGTTGACCGCCTCCATGGCGCGTTTTCTTTTCACCGGATAAATTATTATTTTTTTATAAAGGCCCTCGCCCCGACTCTTGGTCTTGACCTCTTTGTCGCTCTGCAGGGCCAGGTGCACGATCCGCCGATCATGGGCATTCATGGGGCTAAGGGTCACGGGTTTGCCGCTGCGTTTGGCTTTTTCGCCCTGTTTCAGGGCCAGGTCAATGAGGGATTGCTTATGCCGCTCCCGATAAGACTCAATATCAATGATGATGCGAGGTTTCCGTTGACTCTGTTTGGCGACGATCTTCGTGACCAGGTACTGGAGAGCCTCCAAGGTCTGGCCCTGTTTGCCGATGAGCAGACCGGCATCCTCACCTTCGACAAACAGATGGATCTGATTGAGCTTTTGCGTCCCTTGAACTGAACAGTTCTCCCCCATTTTTTCTAATATTGTCGCCAGAATCTCCTGGGCCAAGGGGGCCAGGTCCGCCTCGCCCTCTGCTGCCTCCACGGCCACCCCGCTGTCGGCAGGCGGACTGATAATCTCCTCTTCCTCCGGCGTTACCTTGAGGGCGGCGCGAATCTTCGCCTTCTTGCCGCCCAACAGGCCAAAGAGGCCAGAAGACCCCAGAGACACGATCTCGATTTCCAAATCTTCCGGTGGGACATTGAAATAGGCAATGGCTTGCGAAATGGCATCTTCCGGATCCTTGCCTTCAAACTCCACAAAATTCATGCAGACCTCCACCGCTCTTAGGACATATACTTGTTGGTGTAATATTGCTGGATGATGGCCAAGATATTGTTGAGCAGCCAATATAACACCAACCCCGAGGCAAAATTCAGAAACATGAAGGTGAAGATGATGGGCATGAAGAGCATCATCTTGGCCTGCGCCGGATCTCCCGGCGACGGGGTCATCTTCTGCTGGATGAACATGGTGACCCCCATAATAATGGGAGTGATTAATAGTGGGTCCTTGGCAGAGAGATCAGCCAGCCAGACAATATCAGTAAAGGGTAAGGTGGAAATAAACGGGGCATTCCGTAACTCAATAGAGTATCCGAGAATATTATACAAAGCGATAAAGACTGGTAGCTGTAACACCATGGGGAGACAACCCCCCAAAGGATTTACTTTGTAGGTCCGATAGAGGTTCATCAGCTCCTTGTTTAACGCCTCGCGATCATCTTTATATTTCTCCCGCAATTTATTAATCTTCGGTTGTAATTTCTGCATATTCTGCATGGAAATAAAACTTTTGTGGTTGGGGTAAATAAAGAGGATGCGGATGAGGATAGTCAGAGCGATGATGGCTAAACCCCAGTTATGGAAAAAGCCGTAGAAAAATTGCAGGATATACAAGAGCGGCAGGGCTAACATGTGGAACCAGCCGAAATTCACGGTCCGTTCCAAGCCAAACCCGACCTTGCGCAAGATGGCCCGGTCTTTGGAGGCGAAGTAAAAAATATAGGGGAGGCTGAAGCTCTCTCCCGGTGCCAAATCGGCCACCGGCGCCTTGAGGGTCAAGCCCATGATTTTATTATGTAGATCTTGGACAACGGCCTGGGGCTTACCGCCATTTTCCCCTGGGACGGCGGCCATCATGAAAAAGCTGGTCTCTAAGGAAGCCCAATCAAACTCGGTGATCGTTTTGGGTTCCTTGAGGCTGTTGGCCGCCACCTCGTCCCGGCTCTGTTTGATGGACCAGACCGCCCCGGTAAAGCCTGAACCTTCCAGTTTGCTGAAATCATCATACAAGGCGATTTCCAGGCCACCCGACTGTGCTTGCGGCGATTGATTATGCACGGTCGAGATCAGGTCCAGACGGTAGCTATCACCGCGGATAACAAAGGTTTTGGTCACAGCCACCCCATCGTTACCCACATAGGTAAAATTGAGGCGTTTTTCTTCATCTCCCGTGACTACCAATTTGCTCTGATCTGCCTGGTATATTACTTCCGGACCGATGCTGCCTTGGGGGGCCTGCCAGGTCAGGCCTAAGGGCAGGCGCTCCGGATCGTGGAGATGTATTAGTTCTTTGGGATCCGTGACCTCCCCCAAAGAGCGATACCGTTGGATATCAATGCTGAACAGCCAGAGGCTGAACTCTGCGACCTTCTGGAACGGCAATTGATTCCAATATTTTTTCAGTTGAAAACTCTTAATCCGGGCCCCCTGTTCGGTAATGATGGCCCGATAGAGAGGCGTCTCCACCACAATATCTCTGGCAGCCTGAGTGGCGGTTGATTTGTCGACAACCGGGCTCGCCGGGGGCTTGGGCGGAGGGACCGGCTTCACGGGCGCTTGGGATTGGCTAGAGGCAGTCTCGGAGGGAGCTGTGGGCGGCGGCGGTGGGGGTTGGAGCTTCTGTTGGAGCAAAGCAAATCCAGCAAAAACGGCAAAACTCAACACCACTGCCAACAGCATACGTTTTTCCATTTAATTCACCTCAGCAGTCAGTCAGGCCCTCGGAAAGCGGCCAGAGGATGGGAACAAGGCATACTAGCCCTGCGGACCTCGACGGGGCAGGCGCAACAGAACCAATCGCTGGCCATCTCTCAGGGGACGAGGTCAACTCCCCCGGGATGCCAGGGATGGCATTTGAGCAGGCGCCGACCAGCCAGCCACCACCCTCGCCAAAAACCATATTTTTCCAGGGCTTGATGGGCATACATGGAACAACTGGGGTAAAAACGGCAGGAATGGGGGAAGAGGGGAGAAAGAAAAATCTGGTAACCCCGCAGGAGGAAAAGGCTCAGCTTAACCACCTGTCTCCTCGATCGAACCGGGCAAGGCCAACAGAGCTGCCAATTCCGCGCGCACGTCGGCATACGTCAACTCGGTGGCATTGCGTTTGGCAATAATAACCATATCGAGAGGGGGTAAAACTCCCTTATGGAGTCGGAAAAATTCTCGCACTAACCGCTTGACCCGATTCCGTTGGACGGCCGTCCCCAGTTTTTTGGTTGCCACCACTCCCAGGCGCGGGCGATTGACCTCATTGGGGGCCAGCGAGACAAGGAAATGTGTGCTTCGCCGATTCTTTCCAATAAGCTTGACCCGTTGGAAATCTTGCCGATGGAGCAGACGATCGGCTTTGGTAAAGCTGGCCCGAACCCGAGAAATGATTATTCCTACCGTTGTCTGGCTGATGCAAGTTCATGAGAGAGTGGTGGCTGTCCCTGGGACTCCCTAATTGATCCCGAGTCTTTTTCTCCCTTTGGCCCGGCGGCGTTTGATGACCAAGCGGCCGCCGCGGGTGCTCATCCGAGTTAAGAAGCCATAGGACCGGGCGCGTTTTAAATTATGCGGCTGATAAGTTCTTTTCATGATTGCTTACCTTTGGACAAGACTATTTGTCAGGTGTCGTAGTTTGGCGGGTCTCCGCCCACCATACGGTGGCATCCCCACGCCACCTCTGCGGCGGTGTAGTCGGCCGGCAGATCGTCTACAAGGCAGGCCCGACGACACGTCGGCTTGGCAAGACACAGCAGACCTCGCTGATTGGCTGCCGAGACCCGACCTGATTCCCTGTGCCTCCAGCGCATGCTGGCAAGGCGCGATCAGTGTTTATTCCAAAAATTATATGTATCACAAAAAAAACCGGCTTTGTCAAGAGACCGGCGCGGCCGCGACAAAAAACCACGGAGTTTCCAAGGGTAGTATTTTGTAGTTGAATTTTTCCTGGATCATGACAAAATGAAGATTGCTACCTCTACCTCAAGTCCAACTCTCTCCCCGACCGCTACCGGTGATGGGTACGAAGTCGCGACTACCGCTATAATTTTACTATATCATGACCGGTTGAAAAAAGCAGCAAAATGTCTGCCGCCGTGTTGGTGAAAGCAACAAGAGTGAGGCCGGGGGAAAGCCGCCGAAAAGGAGAGCCATATGTTTCTAGACCCGATATTGGGAATATTTTCCAATGACTTAGCCATTGATCTGGGCACCGCCAATACCCTGGTCTATGTAAAAGGTAAAGGTATTGTCCTGAGCGAGCCCTCGGTGGTGGCCATACGCAAAAATGCTCGCGACCGCAACAAAGTTCTGGCGGTGGGGCGGGAAGCCAAGATGATGCTGGGACGGACACCGGGCAATATCATCGCCACTCGCCCCATGAAAGACGGCGTCATTGCCGATTTTGAAATCACCGAGGCCATGCTCCGCCATTTTATTCAAAAGGTGCATAACCGCCGGACCCTCATCCGTCCCCGGATCATCGTCTGTGTGCCCTCCGGTATCACCCCGGTGGAAAAACGGGCAGTACGGGAATCCGCTGAATCCGCCGGAGCCCGGGAAGTGTATCTCATCGAAGAGCCCATGGCCGCAGCCATCGGCGCCGGCCTACCCATTACCGAACCGACCTGTAATATGGTCGTGGACATCGGCGGCGGCACCACCGAAGTGGCGGTCATCTCTCTGGCCGGCATCGTCTACTGCAAATCAGTGCGCACCGGCGGCGACAAAATGGATGAATCTGTCCTGCAGTATATTAAAAGGAAATATAATCTCCTCATCGGGGAACGGACCGCAGAAATCATCAAGACTACCATCGGCAATGCCTATCCCATGGGCGAGCCCGAAGAGATCGATGTTAAGGGCCGAGACCTGGTGACCGGTATACCTAAGATCCTCACCATTAATTCCGATGAGGTGCGGGAAGCCATCCAGGAGCAGATCGACACCATCATCAATACGGTAAAAACCGCCCTGGAACAGACCCCCCCTGAGTTGGCCGCAGACATCGTGGATCGGGGGATTTATCTCACCGGCGGTGGAGCCCTGTTGAAACATCTGGATATTCTCCTGCACCAGGAGACCGGCGTCCCCATTCATATTGCGGAAGACCCGTTGTCCGCTGTCGTCTTGGGCTCCGGGCGGGCTCTGGATGATATCGACATCCTCCGGGAAGTAACCGTTGAATAGAAAGATCGACGAAACCCCGCGCCAGCGCTACTATCCCCTGATCATCCTGGCCATTGCCGTACTTCTCATCTTCTCGCTCATTTCGGCCAGTATCCGGGACAATCACCCCCTGAAACCCTTGGAAAACTTGGTGGTGAAGGCCACGGCGCCGCTCTTTGATTTTTTCCACGAGACGGTCGCCGTGGTGCAGCGGGTCTGGCGGGGCTATATCTATCTGGTGGGAGTTCAAGCCGAAAACGAGCTCCTGAAAAAGAAGGCGCAAGAAAGCCTCAGCAAAGAAGCCCTTTATCAAGAGGCCTTGCTGGAAAAAGAGCGGTTGCGCCAATTACTGGAGTTCAAAAATCAGGCAGCTTTGCCGGTAACCGGGGCGCGGATCATCGGCTACGATTTTTCCATCTGGTTCAAGTGTGCCTTCTTGGATAAAGGCACCAAGGATGGCATTAGTTGGGGCATGCCCGTGCTCAACGCCGCCGGGGTGGTCGGCCGGATCGTGGAGGCTTATCCCGACTATGCCAAGGTGTTGTTGCTCATAGATCGTACCAGCGCCGTGGATGCCATCATCCAACGCACCCGGGTGCGGGGTATTTTAAATGGCGTCGGCGCCAACCGCTGCTTTTTGCGGTATATCCACAAAAACCAGGACGTGCAGGTGGGTGATGTGATCCTGGCCTCTGGACTCGGCGGCATCTTCCCACGAGGGACAGTGCTGGGCACGGTAACCGCCGTCGATAAAAAGGTGCCAGGCCTTTTTCAAGAGATCGAGGTTGAGCCCGCCGCTGATTTTACCCGGCTAGAAGAGGTCTTGGTAGTCAAGACCGTGCAAACGGTCTTGAGTAAGCCATAATGCCGTCATTATGCTGCTATTCTATCTGCTCCTAGGCTTTCTCGTCTTTTTTTCCCAACACCTGTTGCCCTTTTCTCCTAATTTCCGGCTTGATCTGGTGAGTTTGTTTGTGGTGTTCGTGACCCTCCGTCGTGGCTTCCTCGTTGCCTTGGGGTTGGCCCTGCTGTTGGGGTTTGTGCTGGATTGCTATGGCCTAGCCCCTTTGGGCTTGCAGGCGGCCATGCTGCTGACCGCGGTCATCGGGACGAGCGTGCTGCAACGCCACCTGAACCTTTTCTATGTCTTCCCGCAAATAGCCGGCGTAGCCCTTATTATGCTCCTGCAAGGTATCATTATGCTGGGTCTGTTGCATCTGGTCTTGCCCGTCCCGGTAGTCTATCCAGCCATGCTCCGACAAAGCCTCCTGCAACTGGCCACTACTGCCGTTTGTGCCCCTGCGGTCTTGGGTCTTTTCAGGCTCTTAGAGAAAGGCTGGCAGTACTGGCCCATGAAAAAATCGACGCGGACCGCGCCGATGGGATAAGGGAGCATTCGTGAAGAAAACGCTGCTCCTGAACGACTCGGTACAGACCACCCGGGTATTGGGACCTGCTGGTCCCATGGAGACCGAGGATTATGAACGCATTCGGCGCTCCCTCCTCTGGGTAGTGCTGGTGGTGGCTCTTCTCTTTGGCTTCCTGGTCCTGCGGGTCTGGTATCTCCAGTTAGTCAAGGGTCATGAATTCAGCCAGAAATCCGAGAGCAATCGGGTGCGGTATCGGGACCTCCCCCCATGGCGTGGCATGATTTTCGACGCTCGGGGCCAGGTGTTGGTGAACAACCGGGAATCCTACGATGCCCTGGTGATCCTCGAGGATGTCCCTGATGCCAAAGTCCTGGCCAAACATCTCGGCCAGTTGCTCAATATGAACTATCTAGACATCCTTACCCGCATCTTAACCGCCCAGCAGGATAATCAGGCCCGCACCATCCGCATCAAGGAAGACCTGAGCATGGATGAGGTGGCCCTTTTGGAAACCTACAAATATGAGCTTCCGGGGGTGGTGATTCAGATTCAGCCCAAACGGGAGTATCTGACCAATAAGTTAGGTTCCCATATTATCGGTTACCTTGGAGAAATAACTGACAGTCAACTCAAAAGCGGCAAATTCCCCCAGAACCGTTTGGGCGACGATGTGGGCAAATGCGGGGTAGAATTGGGGTTTAATCAATACCTCACCGGCCAGCGGGGTAGCCAGCAGATTGAGGTGGACGCCCACGGTCGACAATTGCGGCTCCTCACCAATACCCCGGCCAGCCCTGGCGGCAATGTCTACCTCACCATTGATTGGCGGTTGCAGGCCAAGGCCGAAGCGCTCTTACAAGGCAAAGTGGGGGCCATCGTGGCCATGGACCCCCAATCCGGACGGATCCTGGCCATGGCCTCCGCGCCGACCTATGACCAGAGCCGTTTTGCCCGGACCGTCCCAGCGGCTTATTGGCGGGAGCTGATCAACCACCCCGACCATCCCTTGGAAAACCGGGTGCTGAAAGGTCAATATCCCCCCGGCTCCACCTTTAAAATCATCATGGCGGTGGCAGCCCTGGAAGAGGGCATTGTCAATCCCGCCACCACGTTTGTCTGTCGGGGCGGCATGACTGTGGGAAATCGCTACTTCGGCTGCCACGCCAAGCGCGGTCATGGCGCCGTGGCCCTGCACCGGAGCTTGGTCCAATCCTGCGATGTTTATTATTATAATGTGGGCTTAAGACTGGGCGTGGATCGCATCGCCAAATGGAGCCGGAAATTCGGCCTGGGTGCCCCCACGGGCCTGATCCTGGATTCCGAAAAGGCCGGATTGGTTCCATCCTCGGAATGGAAAAAGAAACGCTTCAACCAACCGTGGTACGAGGGAGAGACGCCCTCCGTGGCCATCGGCCAGGGGTACAATCTAGTGACCCCTTTGCAGATGGTACGGGTGGCGGCGGCCCTGGGCAACGGCGGCATCATTTATACACCCACCGTGGTGGAAAAGGTCGTTAATCCTGACGGCGAGATTGCTTATCAATTCCAGCCCCAGATCCAATCCCGGCTGGATGTTTCTCCCAAAAACCTGGAATTGGTGCGCCGGGCCTGCCGGGGGGTGGTCATGGAAGGTGGGGGGACCGGTGCGGCCGCCCGGATTCCTTATGCCGATGTGGGGGGAAAGACCGGCACAGCCCAGGTCGTTTCCCTG
>CAZARS010000115.1:0-8660 GCA_964487625.1 uncultured Desulfobacca sp. | reverse complement strand
CATATACTGACTGCCATGGTCGTGACGCAGGGCCAGGCCCTGGGCGGCCTGAGGTGCGAAGCCACCGAAATATTCTTTTACTCTCTGTCTCAATGGTTCCAGGTCTCAGTGGTTCCAGGGCTTCGAACCTGGTGCCCCGTTTGACGGCATGAATGCCTACACATTCAAAAGAACAGCGGTCGACGGCAAAGAAGATAGCCGCCTGGCCGTCCTTGGCGGTGAAATTAACAGTCATGTCGGTGCCACACCTCGTGTTGACCTCAGTGGTGATGGTGCCGTCGTGAGCTTTCGATCCAGAGGAGCTGCCCTGGCGCTGTGGCGCCAACAGCTGGTTTTCTCGCCTCAGCCGCAAAACCCGTCGTCGTTCCGAAGTCCTGAGGCCAGCAGAGCGGAGCCGGGCCCAGACTTTGCGATATCCTTCCCCATGAAAAGGGCTCTCGGCTAAGATGGCTTTGATATGCTGCAGCAACTCGCCAGCGCGGCAAGGTAAGTTGCCCTTCCACCTCCCGTTCTGAAAGGTCGCATGCGACTAACTTTATTTCCTTGATGTTACCGGATGTTAAGCCATGGCGCGAACCTTTTTATATTATATTTCCGATGCGTTTTGCACCAGTCGCATATTTGTTAGGAGGGGCGATGGGGGAAACTTGGGCTAGGCCGCCTCGGCCCTGGTCAACTCTTGCTGCAGGAAAGCCCCCAAATCTTGCCGCAGGGCATCTCTGACCCGCCGGAATTCCTGCATAATTTCTTCTTCCGAGCCGGTGGCCTTGGCCGGGTCAGGAAAGCCCAGGTGAACCAAGCGCCGGGCTCCCGGAAACAGGGGGCACTCCCGTTGGGCCGAGTCGCACAAAGTGATGGCCAGATCAAATTCCTTATTCTGAAATTCATCCAAGGACTTGGAACGGTGGCCGCTGATATCAATGCCCAGTTCCGCCATCACTTGAATCGCCCGAGGGTTTACTCGTTTGGGGCGGACCCCTGCGGAAAATGCCTGAATCTTGCCCGCGAAGTCATGGTTAATCAAACCTTCCGCCATCTGGCTGCGGCAGGCGTTTTCGGTACAGAGAAAGAGTACTTTTAACATATCCTCCGACTCCATGATTGAAGGGACATTTCCCTTAAGGCAAGTGGGTGATTAAAGGGTGGGATTGCCAATACGGATCGAAGCTCGGCAGGTCTTGGAGCCAGGCAATGAGCCTGGCTTGGATTTTATCCCGTACTTCTCGGAACGTGGCTAGCTTTTCTTCATCTGTGCCCGTGGCCGCGGCCGGATCGTCAAAGGGCCAGAACAGACGGAACGTCACCCCGGGAAACTGTTTGGGACAGGTCTGCTCTGCCGCAGCGCAGACGATAATCAGATAGCGGAACTGTTTTTTGCCTAAAAAATCCATGACACTCTTGGCATAATGGCCGCTGAGATCAAAACCTTTCTCCGCCATGACCTGACGGGTGAACGGGTTGATTTCTTTGGGTTCATACCCGGCGCTATAAACCTCCAAACTCTCGCCAGCATACCGTTTTAAAAAGGCTTCAGCCATCTGACTGCGGGCCGTGTTGCCGGTACAGAGAATCAATACCGCAGGTTTTGCCGTCTCGGTCATGACCTTATCCTCCTCCCTCCCCTTGTGACACGAAAAAGTTAGCATGGTATGAGAATCTGCCGAGGAATTGATGAATAATGGCGGATTGCAGTCACCATCACCCCGGCCTACAACCTCTTCCCTCTCCCTTGACCTTTGACCTCATGAACAGACCGGGCAAGAGGCCTGGAAATATCTCTGCCGGAGCCACAAGGCAACGTTCACCAAGCTGATGAGGACCGGCACTTCCACGAGGGGGCCGATAACTGCCGCAAAGGCTTCACCCGATTGAATCCCGAATACCGCCACCGCCACGGCAATGGCCAACTCGAAGTTATTGCTGGCCGCTGTGAAAGATAATGTCGCTGAGATGGAGTAGCCAGCCCCTGCCTTGGCCGACATCAAAAAAGTGAGGAAGAACATAACGACGAAATAAATGACCAAAGGGATGGCGATACGGATGACATCCAACGGCAGGGCCACAATATACTCGCCCTTCAAGGAAAACATAACCACGATGGTAAAGAGCAGGGCAATGAGGGTGATGGGGCTGATGCGGGGGATGAATTTGGACTCGTACCATTGCCGACCCTTGAGACGCAGGGCCACGAAACGGGTCAACATGCCGGCGAAAAAGGGGATGCCCAGATAAATAAAAACACTTTCCGCCACCTGCAGGATGGTGACCTTGACCTGCAAACCGCTGGCAATACCCAGCCACTCTGGCAACACGGAGACAAAAAAGTAAGCATAAATGGAGAAGAAGAGCATCTGGAAGATGGAGTTAAAGGCCACCAGGCCGGCGCAATATTCGGTATCACCGTGGGCCAAGTCATTCCAGACAATAACCATGGCAATACAGCGGGCCAGTCCGATGATAATCAGACCCACCATATATTCATGATACCCAGAGAGAAAAGTGATGGCCAGGAGGAACATGAGGACAGGGCCGATGAGCCAATTCTGGATTAAAGAGAGGAAAAGCACCTTATAATTGCGAAAAACCTTGGGCAGTTCTTCATACCGCACTTTGGCCAGGGGCGGATACATCATCAGGATGAGCCCGAGGGCGATGGGAATATTGGTAGTGCCGACCTGAAAATATGTCAGCACTTTGGTAAAATCTGGGATAAAATAACCAAGGGCCACACCGCCGGCCATGGTCAGAAATATCCACAGGGTCAGGAAACGATCAATGAATCCCAAACGGGCTGCTTTTGATGTCATGAAAACTCCTCCAATAATATCATTATGACTGGTTATACAATTTTAAAGGGATCAAGGTTGCGGCCCTTTCACGTCTTGCCCTGGCTAACCACTGCTCTGGATGGCCAAATGAGTCGGTTCCTGACAAAGGTGAGCCTGTCGTCCTTGCCTCAATTTGGCCTGCAGAGCTTGGGCCCGGGGGGTTTCTTGTAAAATTTCCCGCAGGAGGGCCAACTGTTTGGCCTGCCAGCTCCCCGGGGCAGCGGCCAGGCGATAATACATCCATAATCCTTGCCGCCGGTCTGCCACCAGGCCGAGGTGGTAGAGATAACGCAAGTGGCGAGAGGCCTTGGATTGACTGATGCCCAACGTCTCCATAACGTCGCAGACGCAGAGTTCATCGGCCAATGTCAACAGCCAAAGGATCTGCAGGCGAGTCTCGTCGGCCAAGCATTTGTAGAAACGGGCTTGCTCTTGCATACAGATATGAATAACCGCTTATACGAATATTGTCAAGGTGCCGGTTCGGAGGAAACTATTCGCCACAGGCCAAGCCTCTTGTCAAGGCGGCCAAATCATGATATGGCCAATAGGGAACGTGACTGGCTGACAATGTCGAACTAGGGGCGGCGTCGCGCTGGCGACGCGGCCCCACCAACAGGCGGTGATGAACACCGCCGGAGCTGGCCTCCCCCTGCTCCCTGCCTGCAGGCTTGATCAATCCCCCAAGAAGGTTTTATCTGACAGGACGCGACCCTGCGGCGCTCTCAATGGGCCCCGCGCCGCCTTTGCATGGCTCTTATTATAGACACGTTGCCTAAGCCTTCTGACATTGGATGGGCACCATGATTGTTATCAATAACTTGGTGAAAAATTATAAAAATGTCACTGCCTTGAACGGCGTCTCTTTAGAGGTGCAGGCAGGAGAGCTCTTCGCCTACCTGGGGCCCAATGGGTCCGGCAAAACCACGACGATCCGCATCCTCACGGGTTTGACCAAAGCTACCGCCGGTGACGCCTATCTGAACGGCTGCCATTTCGAGAGGGAGGGGCTGCAGGCCAGACGGCAGGTAGGCCTGGTGCCCCAGGTGATTAATCTGGATCTGGAGCTGACGGTGCGAGAGAATCTGGATATCCACGGGCGCCTTTTTCGCATGCCAAGGGCGGCCCGCCGGTACCAGATCGAGGCCCTCTTAAGCTACGTGGAGCTCCAAGACCGAGGTGCTAGTCTGGTGAAACACCTGTCCGGCGGCATGAAGCGCCGGGTCATGGTGGCCCGGGCCCTGATGCACTCCCCACGCATTCTTTTTCTGGATGAACCCACGGTGGGACTGGACCCCAGCATCCGTCGCCGTCTCTGGTCCCTCTTCAAGCGGATTCAGCAGGACGGTACCACCATCTTCCTTACCACCCATTATATCGAAGAAGCGGAGTTTTTGGCCGACCGGGTGGCCTTCCTGGATCGGGGTAATATTGTGCAGCTTGACACCCCGGCCAATCTCCGGGCCCGCCTGGGGGAGTGGGCAGTGGATGAACTCTTGGAGGGCGACTTACAGACTCGCTATTTCCCTTCCAGGTCGGAGGCCCAGGCGTTTATTGCGGGGAGGGCAGGGAGTTTTACTGTGCGCCGGGTTAATCTAGAGGACGCCTTCATTGCCCTGACGGGGAAAAAGGTGGCCGCGGATGGCAGCGTGGCTGGCGGGGAGGGACATAACCAATCGCCGGCCGGTCACAGTCATAAACATTGAGGAGTTGGAGCATGCGGGATTGGTTTCCTGTGTATTGGCGCGAGATGCTCATTCTCCGTCGCCGTCTGTTGCGGCAGGTGGCTTCCATGTCCGTGGCGCCCCTCTTGTATCTTCTGGCCTTCGGAGTAGGCATGGGCCGCGATGTCATGGTGCAAGGCCGGCCGTATCTGGAATTTCTCATCCCTGGCCTCATTGCCATGAATACCATGATGCAGTCCTTTGCCATCGCCACCGAGATCAATGTGTCGCGCTTTTATTGGGGTATCTTCGAGGAGTTCCAGGCTGCCCCCATTAGTGATGCCTCCTATGTTTTGGGGGAGACCTGCGCTGGCATCACCCGGGCCCTCTTAGCGGTGTTGATCATTGTTGTGATCGGCCTGATAGCCGGCGTTCACCTTTCGTATAATCTCTATTTCTGGGGGGCGGTCCTGCTGACGGCTCTATTCTTTGCAGCCCTGGCCATTGCCTTGGCCATGCTGGTCAAATCCCATGCCGATCAGGCCCTCCTTACCTCGTTTGTCATCACTCCCATGGCCTTCCTGAGTGGCACTTTTTTCCCTTTGGAAAACATGCCGGTGTGGCTCAAGCCTATCCTGCGCTGTTTACCTCTGACCCCGGCTACAGAGGCTATTCGGGCGGCCGCCTTTGGCCAGACCCCAGCCCTCACTCCCTACCTCATCCTCCTCGCCTTGGCAAGCGGCGCCTTCCTCGTGGCGGTGAATTTTGTGAAAAAAGCCAGAGATTAGCGCAAGATAGTACCTGATTACTGATAAGGTCCTTTGCCATCACATAACCTTTGCCCCTTGAACTCTGCCTCGTGACCTATTCACCCCTCTCCGTCCTGATCATCAGGGGGGTGGCGGGTCCAGGGGTGTAGGGCTGATCCGCTGGGGCGTCCCGCAGGCCGAAGAGTTTGCCCCGGTCCAAGAAATTGAGGATGAGATACATAAGTTCCGGCCCTCGGACCTGACCCAGGGCGCCGAGGGCACAGCTGACTTCATCGAATCGGCTGACAGCATCCCGGCGGGTGAAAGCCCCCACCATCAGGAGGGGGACCGTCTCCCCGGAGTGGATCATGCGACCGGCGCTGTTGGTGGAGTGGTCGGCCGTGATGACCAGCAACAGGTTGGGGTCCGGCACGATGGCGTTGAGGGCAAAGGCAAAGGCCCGATCCAGGCGGGAGATGAGCCGCTGTTTATGGTGGGGGTTTTTGGTGTGGGCCGCAACATCGGGGGCTTTAGTGTGAACATAGACAAAATCGAATTCGTCCGAGCCCTTAGCTATTTCCAGGCGTTGGCGTAGATCTGCCTCGGGGTGAGTGCTGTCCTGGACCGGCAGGAGAGTCATGCCCAGGGTGCGGCTCAAGCCCCGATACAGGGGGCCGGTGGCCAGTGCCAGGGGCTGCAGACCCCATTTTGCTGCGAACGGGGGGATGGCTTTAAAGCGTCCGGGGCGCTGCAGGCCCACGGCATTGAGGGCGGGCAGGCCCCGGCTCTGGCGCTGCCGATTGAGGGGATGGCGAGACAGGACCTGGTGAGACCACACCAGATAGTCGTTCAAGACCCGGCAGGTGCGCTGCACTGCCGGATCAGCCTCCCACCCGGCCAAAGGCAGGACCTGCATCAAAGCTCGGCCTTCCTGAATGGGGTTGCTATCGGTGATCTCCGGGGCTACCTGGCCCCGCAGGCGTACTAACCCCTGGATGCCTTTGGTGGGGATGAACTCGATCTCCACGCCATGGGCCTGGAAATGGCGAATCTCTCGTTGCAGGGCCAAACAGGTGGCGGCTTCGACCTTGGGGTCCTCCACCTGCAAAATAAGCTGGCCTTCCTGGGCGCTCACACAGAAGAGCCGCCCTAACAGCGCCACTTCCTCCTTGGCCAGCTCGATTCCTTCCCCCACGGCCTCCAAATACCCCCGCCCGGGGAAGTCTGCCAGATCATAGCCGAACATGAGGAAATGGGCGATTTCACTGGGAAGCGGCACCCCCTGCAGAGAGGCGTGATACAAGCCATTCATCCCCAGGGCCGCCAGACGGTCCAGGTTGGGGGTATGGGCTGCCATTAAGGGAGTGCGTCTCCCCAGACAAGTATGGCCATGATCCCCCAAGCCATCCAAGATGACCAAGATACACCGTCGCCTGGCGTGGACCGGCGTGGACTTCATGGGTCATCATCCTCAGAGTTGTTGGTTACTGGTATTTGCCGCCAAGTTGCGGGCCCCTGCCTGGTGGATATGTTGCCCTTCTCCCTACTTCAAAGAAAACTCCAGCCCCACCTGTTTCAGGAAGGTTAGAACCGCGGCCCGCTGCAAGAAAATCCGTCTTTCCAAGGGGAGGGCTCGCCAGGTCTCCACCGCAAAGCCCCCTTTGAGTTTGAGGTCCCGTACCAGGACATCGGTGGCTCCATATTCCTGGGGACAATAGTAATGGACAAACTTTTCTTCCAAGGGGAGGTCTCTATTCAGGGACTGCAGCCATGACCACAGCAGCCGGGGAGGCGGTTCTGCGCCATAAACGATGGATTGTCCGAAGGTCTTGGAGCGCCAGGGATTATGCAGAGTCCGGGCTTCATGGAGGGTCACAGTGTAGTCAACTTGCCGGTCTTTGGCCAGATTATAGATTTCCCGGGCCAGGGTGAATTCATAGGGAGCGGACACCGCCACGCCCGGAAACACCTGGTTCATATCAAGGTGAAAGAACCGCCGGTTGATGGCCAGGGCAGGGGGGTTCATCCGGGGCAAGATGATGAGCAGTCCGGAGTGCACCCGGAGTTGAGGCCAAAGTTGCTCCAAGGCCCAGACCCCGGCCGGTTCGTCACCGTGAATCCCGGCCTGTACCAGGACACGAGGACCAGGTAGGCCACTGTCAAAGACATAATAGGTCGTCTGGTAGAACTGGTTGCGGCCTAACAATCCTGTTTGCCGGACTGCTTCTGCCGCGGCAGGCGACGAGGGCAACCCAAACCCTAATATGCCGATGAGCACGCACGCTGCCAACCGGCTGGGACATTTTGACATAATACCTCGTGGCGTGGTTGGGCGTTGAATTCTAGTTTTGGATAGCTACTTTAGCTGCTTCCGGAGCCATTATTTTTTGGTCTTACCTAAAGAAGCCGATGATGTAGCTGCTTGCCAGGTAGAGGAGGATGGCTGCCAAAATGATCTTGATAAGCTTGGCCGGGACGAACTTCTGCATTCGGGCGCCGAGATACATCCCGGTCATGCCGCCCAAACCGAAGAGCAGGCCCAGCAGCCAATCCGGGGCAATGGCCTGCTGGGGATACCAGGGCGCGATGAGCATATAAAAAAGCACCCCGGCCACCGAGGTGATAAAGGTCCCCATCAACGCCGCGCCGGCTACGGTATAGACCGGCAGGCCAAAGACCGCCACAAAAAAGGGCGCTACGATAGCCCCACCGCCGATACCGTAGGTGCCGCCCACCACCACGACGATGAAGCTCAAGGCAAATATCCCCCACGTGGAGAATTCAAAGGTCTCACCATAAAATTCATAGGCAATGCGGCTCGGGGAAAATTTCAGGGTACGGACCACCGCTTCGGGGGGCAAACCGGCTGCCAGGCGCGTCTGGCTGGCTTGTTTTAAAGCGGCCACCCGTTCATTGAATTTCTGTTCCAAGGCCTTCATCCCTGGCCGGGGCCGCCATAGGTCATAGAGGAGGCGGGCCCCGATATAGAGAAGCACGCAGCCGGCAAACAGTTTAAAGGCCTTGGGGTCCGGGAGGTACTTAATGCGCAAAAAAGCGCCGATGAAGACCCCGGGCAGGGTCCCCACGATCACCACCCAGGTCAGGGGCCAAGCCATGCGGCCCTCCCGGATATAGCGATACACGCCGCTGGGGATGGCCACAATGTTAAAGACCAGGTTGGTGGGACTGACTGCCGGGCTGGTAAAGCCCAAAACACTCACCTGGAAAGGCAGGAGGAGGAAAGCTCCAGAAACGCCGCCCATGGAGGTAAAAAAGGAGACAACGAGAGCCACGAGGAATGGTACCGACGGGTGAACTTCGACGCCGCTGACTGGAAAGACCATGATGCACCTCTCGGTAAAGACCACAGAAGGCGGGTTTGATCTTCGGATCGGGCCACTTGCCGATCTGATTGACTA
>CAZARS010000114.1:0-8745 GCA_964487625.1 uncultured Desulfobacca sp. | reverse complement strand
ATAATATTAAGCTGTCTTTGGAAAAGCGATGATAATCGGCAGGATAACTATGATAAGGATGAACAAAAGGAACTACCATATATAATATACCCCCCTTCTTTAACGTCCGCCGGGCTTCTTGAAGAAACTGCTGGGGGTATTTTACATGTTCCAGGACGACATCAAGAATAACATAATCTAAAGTATTACTTTGAAAAGGAAGATTGGCCCCATCGGCTACCAAATCGACATTGGGAAACAAGCCGATATCAAGATTAATGATACCAGGATAGAAGCGGCGAGAGCCAGAACCCACTTCCAACCCTACGGCGCCGGGGCCCATGGCGTGCAAGTATTTTTTTACGTCCGGCGGCTGCGGAATATAATCAACGCTTATGATCCGCTTGACGGCTTCAAGAAATTTTGACCACCGAGAAGAGGCCAAGTATTGGGCCACCATCTCTTGGCCGTCTTGAGAGAGAGCACTCTCATACTCCAGTAAGCTGCTTCTATTCATCAGAATGGGCCTGCCCCGTTGCACTGCATAACATACCATGCAGACCTCGCAGTAAAGGTGGTCGTCCTGCTCTTGTAGAGGTTGCTTGCAGGCCGGGCAGGCCAGGATCGGTAGCCACTTCCGGTATTGTTTATCAGGATGGAACATTGAGTAGTCGGAGCACTCTTTCTTTACAGAGATTATAGGCTACTTTGGGTAGATCAACTAAAAACGGATGCGACCAGATATTCCGGAGATTATGCCAGAAGCGTAACCGGCGGAAGCGGCGATATAAGGCATAAATTTCGTCCCGTGTAAGGGTCTGGGATAATATAATCGCCTGCCGGTAATTGATCTCAAAATTGACATTTAAGAGCTCCCAGTCCATATCATTGTTCACCAGATTCTGCTCTAAGGCATATTCCCAGATTTTTGTACCGGGATATGGCGTCAGGACATAAATATCGACTAAATTGATGGGAGTCTTTTTTATAAATTCATAAGTCTCTAAGATATCTTGTCGGGTCTCTGCCGGGGAGCCGATAACAAAAGAGGCATTGGCAGCTATCCCATATTTGCGGAGGATTTCCACGGCTTGGCGGTTTTTTTCCACCTTGAAGGCCGGACCTTTGAGGAACTGGAGGGTCTTGTCCGAACCAGATTCCAGACCCATGCCCACCGATACGATGTTCATTTCCTTCAGGATGGAGGCCACTTCTTCGGTAATATTCGGGGCAGAGCAGGAACAGGAGAACTTAACCTTTTTCAAGAGACCGGCCCGCTCCAGGCCCATCGCAATCTGACGCAGGCGAGACAAATTACTGATGAACATGTCATCAAAAAAACTAATGAAATTAACGTTATAATCTTCTACCAAGACCCCGATCTCATTGACCACATAATCGGCCGAAAAGTAGCGTAAACGGTCCCAGAAGGCCGAAGAAGAGCAGAAACGGCAGCGGTAGGGGCAGCCGCGGGAGGTAAACATATACGTATGGCGCTGGATATCCAATAATTCTCGGGCCGGTAACGGCAGGGCATCAAGATCGGCGATGGGCTGACGCCGGGGCGTCACCACCACCTGGTCGTCATCCCAAAAAGCCAGTCCCGGTATAGATGCCAAGTCAGGCGCGGAGAACTGTCGCTTCGCCAGAAAAAGCTGCAACAGATCAACAATGGTCTCCTCCCCCTCGTCCA
The DNA here is from genome assembly GCA_964487625.1 of uncultured Desulfobacca sp. Lineage (GTDB taxonomy): Bacteria > Desulfobacterota > Desulfobaccia > Desulfobaccales > Desulfobaccaceae > Desulfobacca. Next base: position 7,073 of record CAZARS010000114.1, on the reverse strand, counting down.
GGCAGGCTACCGTCATGTGTCGATCAAGGCTTTGGGGTAATACACTGATATGAACCCCGCCAATGAGTACCGGGATACCTCGGGCTTGGGCCTGGGCGGCAATTTTTTTCGCCCGCCCATAATTCTGCGACACGCTGCGTATCCCGACAAGATCGGGTTGATACTGCGCCAGGGCCGCTGCCACATTCTGATTGATGATCCGGACATCAATATCCCGGGGAAAATGCTTTTTGACCTGAGCCGCTAGATAACCCAAACCTAAATCGGGGTAGCGTTTTTCAATTTCTGATTTCGTATCTATGACACTGACGAGCAGAAGTTTAAGCATGCTCCCCCCGCTTTTTAGTAGCGACCACTAACCCGTGCAGAGAAATTGCCCAGAAGTAAAAGGGCAGATTCTTGCGCGCCGTAATGATAAAGTCAAACTCCCGCAGCAGGGCCTCCACGGTTCTCGGAGTCCATTGGCGCAGATGACCGGGGTCATAGCGGGCTTCTTTAATTTTCAGGGTGGCCAGGCGGGCTAGCAGAAAAATGAGGTCATGGGGAAACAGCAGGAGTAGTTTCCCTCCTGGCCGCAGGATGCGATGAATTTCTCGTATAGCCTTGTCGGGATGGTGCAGATGCTCCAGGACCTCCAGGAAAAGGACCACATCAACACTGTTTTGTGGCAGCCTTAAATCATAGAGATCACCCTGTTGCACCGGCAGGTTATGTTCCCGGCAGATCTGAATGTTTTCCCGATCCACATCTATCCCGAAGACCTGTTTTTCCGGGAACAAAGTTTTCAGCCGCTCCAGGGTAATCCCCTCACCACAGCCCAGATCGAGGATAACTCGATCATCCTCCTCAATAAACGCTAGGACCTCCCGATCCCGCCGGTCCCAATACCAGGTGCCCAAGCCACCTTGGGCATATTGTTGCCGTTGGCTGAGCTGTGGTTCCGTTTTGGTCCGATAAGCATTGACTGGCATATTAATGGCCGACCAAATCCTTAAAAGCAATGTCAGAAGCAGAGACGCAGTAATGGCGCAAGAGACGGCGGAACGTGCGTGAATCGAGGCGGCGCCGGCGGTAGAGAGACCGGCGTTGCCGCAAGATCCCAGGTAAGCCGCGCCAAGCCGCCAGATACGCCTGCAAGGTGATTTTTATGAGGGCCGCAAACCCCGCAGTCTCCGCCAGGCGAGCCGAAGGCCCCTGATTACGGTACGCTCCGATGGCCTGCAAGGCATAGCGCTTGGCGGTATACCAGGGGCTGATCATGATGTCTAACCACGGGTAAACCTTAAATAACACCCAGATGCGATTGCGCTCCACCAGGAAGGCCTTCAAGGGTGAATAGGCGCCGGCACTCATGGAAAACTTATGGTAGGCAACCGCCTTGGGGCAATAATATGCTTTATACCCAAGCAATCTGCCTTTAAGACCTATATCTACATCATCATGATAGGCGAAAAAAGTTTCATCAAACAGCCCCACCTCCAGGAGCATGGCTTTGCGATAGAGAGCGGCACAAGCGGAGGGGAAAAGGATTTCAGCCACCGTTTCATACTGCCCTTGATCTTTTTCCAAACGGGCCCAACCACGGTTAACGGCATCGGGGTAAATGAGGTGTCCTAAGTTGTCGATCTCTTGCCGCCGGTAATAATTGAGTACCTTGGACCCCACCATACCGGCCTCGGGATGAGCTTGCAAGCAATCAACTAGGGCCGCTAACCAATCGGGCGTCACCACCACGTCGTTATTGACCAAGGCCACCAACTCGCCGCGGGCTGCTCGGATGCCCACATTATTGCCATAGGCGAAACCCGTGTTTTCTGGCAGGGCTAGCAGTAGGAGACGTTGGTCATAATGCTCTTGCAGCCAAGTTAAAGAGCCATCTCGGGAGCCATTGTCCACCACAATGACTTCAAACGGTTGATAAGTCTGCTGGAAAATGGCCGTAAGATTTTCCGCCAGGAGGTGTTTGCCGTTCCAATTGACGATGATGATGGAAACCAGCGGTGGCGTTTGCTCGTCACACATAGTCAAGCACCGGGGATCAGCCATGCAGCAAGATGGCAGAGGACTTGTCAAACCAACTAGGGCCGGGTGGCCTGCAACCTGGAAAAGGGCGGCTTCATGCCCTTGCCCTTCGAGGCTTCTGGCTGGTGAGCAGCCAACGTCCCAAGGCGGCAAACCCTTTAAGACTATTATAAAATTGGGCAAAAGTTTGGAGATGTCGGAGGCGTTGCCAGATATACCGGGGCCGTAGATAAAACCGTAAATGAGCCTGGCGGATGATCCGTTGCAACTTGGCTTCATCCCACTGGGGCGACACCACTACAGGCCTTTTCAGGTCCTTGTCCGCAGGATTTTTCGCCTCCATTTCCCGATACCAACCCTGTTCCTGGCTCAAATCATATAGGGGCGTGCCATAAAAAGGCGATAGAGTGCTGAATTGGGCAAAGGTCGGCCTCAATTCCTGGGCAAAACGGATGGTCGCCAGTTCCTCTTCGTAGGTTTCCACCGGAATGCCAAAGATAAAATAGGCCATGGTCTCGATGCCGGCCTCGTGCGTTAACTGAAAAGCCCGCCTGATCTGGTCCAGGGTGGTCTTTTTATTGAGGAAGTCCAACCCTTTTTGGGTGCCGCTCTCCACGCCATAGGCTATGAGGGAGCAGCCGGCCCGTTTCATTAATTTCAGGGTAGCCGGGTCCACTAAATTAACCCGCCCCTCACACTTCCAATCTAGGTTATAGCCTCTTTGTAGGATGCCCTCGCAAATGGCCTGCACCCGCTCTTTATCCAAGGTAAAGAGATCGTCGTAGATGATTAGAGAAGTAATGTGGTAGCGCTGGACGATTTCGTCGATCTCCATAAGAACATTGTCGGCGCTGCGGGCCCGCCATCGTGAGCCGAAAATGGATTTGTCACAAAAAATACAGTGATAGGGGCAGCCCCGGGAGGTGAACAGAGTAGTCACTAGGTGCTTTTTGGCCAAAGGATACCGATACAGCTGTAATGGCAAGAGGTCCCGCGCCGGTAATGGCAGAGTGTCCAGATCGGCAATGAGGGGCCGGGGTGGACCGACAAAATCGCGGCCGATCACTCCAGCGATACCTTCGGGAGAGGTATGAGCGGCTAAGGCCTGGATTAACTCCACCATGGTCTGCTCCCCTTCCCCGATGACACCATAATCGAGTTCCGGGCAGTCTTGCCAGACAGCTTGTCCCCAGACAGAGATGTGGGGCCCCCCCATGATAATTGTTTTGACATAAGGGCGGGCCAACTGGATAGCCTTGACCGTCAGATCGAAGGTCGGTGACATGCTGCTCAGGGCCAAAACCTCGGGGCGGTGAATGGCTAAATAATGTTCTACTTCCGCCCAAGTCATCCTTTCAGCAAAAGCATCTTTGATGGTAACAGCAAAACCCGCCCGTCGCAGCACCGCGGCCAGATAGGCATGGCCGAGGGGAGGGACAATAAGACTATCATAACTGGGCTGGCGGGGCGGCGGCGTAAAAAAAAGGACGTTCATTGCCCTTCCTTGGCTTCAATTTCGTTGGATCCCTGCCATTGCTCTTCCAGGCGGGCTTCCAACAGAGTGATTTTTTGAGTCAGCTTTTTCACATGCCGCTCTAATTTGGATAGACTGATAGTAATCTTCAAATTTAATAACAGCAGAAAAATAAAGCCAAAAATAAAGAGGGTGGTCGTGGGCGTAACGGCACCAATGGCTTTGGTCATCAAGACCAGGAGGGGATAGAAGTAAATAACTGCGGTCATAAGAATGGCATAGGCTATCCAAATGAGGGCATAATCCTCCCGCAACCGGCGTTTGCGCACCAAGTAAAAAATGATGAACACCATGACAAAGGCGATGAGAGTGGAAGAGATAAGCTGATGTGTGGTCATGGCAACGGCGATTTAACTCACGACAGGTGTGGAGTCGGCAGCCGGCGGCGGTAGAAGTGCCCTTTGAGAGAATAGGTCACCAGCAATGACAGAGACATCTTTGCCATATAAAATAAAGGGCGCCACAAGCCGCGATGCATGGAACTCCCCGTGGGGGGGTGCATCCTAACCGGGACTTCCTGAATTTTCATGCCGTAGTAGTGCAGCATAATCAAGACATCGGCATCAGGAAAATCCTCGGGGAAGTGGGGGGTGGTCAGAACCTGCAACACCCGCCGATTCATAGCCTGGAAACCACTGGTAGGATCGGTTAAGCGCTGCCCCGTTATGAGCCGGGTCGTCCACTGAAAAAAGCGGATACCGATTTTTCTGGCCCAGGGTGGATCATACGAATCCGCATGCAGGAACCGACTGCCCAAAGCCAAATCGCAGCTATTATTCTGCACGGGCGTCAGCAAGGTGGCGACATCCTCTGGCTCATGCTGCCCATCAGCATCCATCTGGACGACAAATTGGTAGTGCTGTTCCAAGGCATAATGATAACCGGTCTGAACAGCCGCGCCATACCCCAGATTAAAAGGATGGGAGAGGACAACTACCCGGTGCTTTTTGGCAACCTCTCGCGTGGCATCCACAGACCCATCGTCAATGATCAGGATATCCAGCTCGGGGTAGCGGGTCTGGAGCTTGGGGAGCAATGCCGTTAGATTTTTGGCTTCATTCAAAGCCGGGATGATGATTAAAGTCCCACCACTGGCTCGCATGTCTTTGCGTCTCTGTCCTTTTGGGCGCGATTATAACAGGGATGGGCAAGAATGGCAGCATTTTTTCGCTGACCGAGCACTCGGTTATGCCAAGACCAAGAGGGCCTTGCTTAGACGTGCCGTTTGCTCCAGCAACGCCTCGAGATTGGCCGCCCATAAAGCCGGATTCGCTTGGGCAGCCTGGAGATGGCTTTGCAACTCCATGAGCAGTTGCTGCGAGTCATGGATATAGGCGCGCGCTTCCGGGCTGCCGACCTGGTTTGCTCCTTCGCTTAATATGGTCGGGATGGTCATGGCCGCCCGGCGTATGGCCACAATCATGCCGAAAAACTCCTGGGGCCACCCCTCGGTAACTTGATAAACATCCCGAAACAGTTGGGCCGCCAACTCGTGGGCCTCGTGGTAAGAAGCGATCATAGCGATGAATAATCCTCCTTTAAGCTAGTTTCCATCCGGAAACCGTAGGCAAACCAGCTCCGGACCACATATCAGGAGAAATTTTCCATTGTAGGGGCTGGGTTATCCAGCCCCTATAATTTCAAGGCTGACGCCATAGTGGTAAGTGGAGGCCTGTACTATAGTCGTCAGGTCATCTGGCTATTCTTTGGCAGGCCGCCTCTGGCCTTGGGGCCTGGGGCCGGTTCCTGAAAACTCCTTTGCTCATTCCGCAGGCCCGGCGACCTCCTCTGCTGCCTTAAAACCTCCTGGTCCGCCGCCAGACCTTGAAGAAGATCAGGCTGCCAGAGGTGGCCATGCCCATGAGGAAAAATCCCAGGACGGTGCGATAGATCATGCCCGCCACCCCGCCTCCCCGATGCAGCCAGTAAGCCCAGACTGTCAGGAAGTGCCAGGGTAGATAATCCTCAAAGGTGAGGAGCACCCCGCTGGCTGCCTGCAGAAAAACTAATAGGGCCACCGAGATGCCGAAGCGCCGGTGCCAGGTCCGCAAAGAGGTCTCTTGCATCGTCTCTTCCTCGTCAAAGAAACCGGACCTTAAACATTAAAACGGATTTCCACGATATCGCCATCCTCAATATGATAGTCCCGATCCACCAGTTTGACCAGCTTCTTGGCCCGGGCTTCCTGCATGTTATAGACATTGAGGAAATCCTTATACTTAACGATATCTGCTTTAATAAATCCCCGGGCCAGGTCGGTGTGGATCTTGCCGGCACAAGTGACAATATCGGCCTGTTGGGGTACGGGCCAGGCATGGACCTCTTTTTTGCCCACGGTATAGAAAAAAACTATCCCGGCCTTGGCCAGAATCCTGGCAATAACTGCATCGACAGGGAGGGGGGTCGATAGGATGAGGGTCGGCTTCAGACTCAAGGGCGCCAGGGGCTTCAGGATGGCCTGTTCTGCCGGCGTCAACGCCGCATCACAGAGGGGCTGTTCTTGTTCCAGCAGCTCCAAGGCCTTGATCAGGACAGCCTGCTCTGCCGGATCCTGGGTCCGCTCTCGCCGGGTCTCCAGCTTGTCCAGATCCATAATGAGCAGGTCCAGAGCACGGTCCCGAGCCACCACGAAGGCATCGGCCTGCTGCCAATCTTCCTGTATGAATTCCACATAGTACGGGGAGACTTTGAGGGGGTCGCACTTTTTCACCAATTCTGCGAACCGTTCGTCGTGATACTTGACCTTGCCCAGGGGCAGGTCAAGTCCGCTGACACCTACTTTCATTGACTTTAACCTCGCTTAAAAGTTTGAGTTTTTCCAGGAAGTGGCCGGGTTTCTCCCAGCAAGCTGCGCAATTTTGCAAATGATCTCCAGGGTCGGTAAACCTCGAGTCGGGTACGAGACAGGCCTCTTTCCCAGGAATATGCTCCTGCCGAGGCCCCCGCTAGAAAATACTTATCAAAATCATGCGTGTCCGGCAGGCTTCTTGCGAAGCTTTGCAGAGGCAGCCAAAAGCCAAAAAAAAGCCTTCCATCCATGGCTTCTTTTCTCTTGTCATCCCGAGCGATATGAAGGATCTGAGATTTTACGGTCGTGACGCTCCCTCAGAATGACAAAATGAGACGGATATGAGAGAAACCAAGGCGCCCTCCACCTTATGCCAAACCGTTGCCGGATAGCAGTGTATGAAAAATAAAATATACCACATAAGGCCACGGGACGGTATGGGAATATCTTTCCGGCCAAGCTCTCTTGGAGATCAGATCTCTTGAGTGCGGCAGATTCTTGACATGAGCCTTCCCTGTAAATATAATTAATAGGTTAAATCATGCGTGTCCGGCAGGCTTCTTGTAAAGCTTGAAAAAGGACGCCAAAAGCCAAAAAAAAGCTTTCCACCCCTGGCTTCTTTTCGCCTGTCATCCTGAGCGACGCGAAGGATCTGAGATTTTGCGGTCGCGAGCTTCCTCAGAATGACGCAATGAGACGGATATGAGAGAAACCAAGGCGCCCTCCACC
>CAZARS010000113.1:0-8973 GCA_964487625.1 uncultured Desulfobacca sp. | reverse complement strand
TTTCTGTAGGGGCGTTTCGCGAAACGCCCCTACAGGGTCTATTCGCACTGCGATGCCTTTCTGGATGGAAATTACCTCGAGGTATTACCGCCTCAGGAATATGGCCATCAAGGCCATGAAATCGCTACTCATTAGCTCCGGCCTGGCCAACCTGCGGAAATTTAACCATCTGCCAGAGCCAGGCGGGGAAGCCCGCCCGGGCGATTAATACCCTTTTTCATGTTCTAAAGAACATAATGAAGCATCTCGAAACTCGAAACCCGGAACTCGAAACTCACAAAATGAATGGCGGGCACGGCCCGCCCTATAGGTCTCGAAACTCGAAACCCGGAACTCGAAACTCTTTTCCCAGGCGCCGCCTGAGTAATAGGTATCACGGAGTAATATATGACCTTTCGTCCAGACCTTTGGACCCGCTTTACATTTCAGGGGACTCCCATATATATCAGGGGGGATAAGCCGGATTGGTTTGTGCCCAACGAACCTGGTGACCAGATCCTCCAGAAATTATCCGACCGGACCGAAAGCTGTCTAGATATGACGGCGCAGCAGTTTCTGGCCCGTCTACCCGATGAGCCGGTGCAGCCGTACGAAGGCAGGGCCGCCCATCTGCAAACCGATCGGCTGCGGGAGGTCTGGTTCCACATCACCGACCGTTGCAATCAGGCCTGCCGCCACTGTCTGTTTTCTTGTTCCCCCCAGGCTCAACGGGAATTACCGGGTGCCAGAATCCGGGAACTGGCCGCCCAGGCCCGGGAGTTGGGCTGCCGGGTTTTTGCCTTGACCGGCGGCGAACCCCTGGTGCATCCAGAATTTGCCGCCATCGTGGACTTCCTGCTGAGCGATGCGGCAGCCCACGTGGTCGTTCTCAGCAACGGCACCCTGGTGCGGGATTATGCCGAGGCGCTGCGCCGCTGGCCACGTCATCGTTTGCACCTCCAGATCAGCGTGGACGGCAGCCGCGCCCACCATGATTCTCTGCGGGGGCGGGGGGCCTTTGCGGCCTTGCAGGACAACCTGGCCTGGCTGCGAGCTCAGAACCTCGCCTTTACCTTGTCCATGTGCGTCACTGCTGATACTGTGGCGGATATGCCGGGTCTGGTGGATTTTGCCGCGGCCACGGGCGCGGCCAACCTGCACTTCTTGTGGTATTTTCGCCGCGGCCGGGCCGGCGCAAATAAATTTGTGCCGCCGGCGGCAATTTTCCCCTATCTGGTGGAAGCCGCCACGCGGGCGGCAGCCCATGGGGTCAGCATTGATAATCTGGAAGCCCTGCGGAGTCAGATTTTTGCACCCAGCGGCACTAAACACGATGGCGCCGGCAGCGGCTGGGAGTCCCTGGCGGTGGGCCCGGACGGCCGGTTGTATCCCTCCCCGGCCCTCGTGGGCGTGGCAGCCCTGGCCACGGAGCTGCAGCCCGATCTAGCCACGGCCTGGCGCCGCAGCCCCGTCTTGACCAGCATCAGGCAGGCATCTGCCCTGTCCCTGAACTCTCCGTGGCGCTTTCTCCTAGGCGGTGGCGACCCGGATCACAGTTATCTCAGCGGCGGCGAGTGGATCGGCCAGGACCCCTACCTGCCGCTGCAGGAACAGATGGCCCTCTGGCTCATAGCTCAGGAAGCCTGCCGCCACCATACCGACCAGGAGCTGCCGGGGCTGCGCCTGAAAATGGGGGATATTTTGAAGAGTTGTGGAGCGCATGGCTCTGTCGCCCTGACGCACAGCAATTGTCTCTTGGCCGCGGCCACCCCCGACAGCCGTACCGTGGTGAAGGACTTTTACCAGGCCGCGGCGACCGCACCTAAGGAAGAGATCCTCAATCCGGTGTGCTATCCGCCAGAGGCCATAAGCCATATCCCGTCGGCGTATCGTTTCCGGGGCTACGGCTGTGGCAGCCCGGTCCTGGATGCCGCCTTGCAGGCCGGCGAGAGGGTGCTGGATCTGGGCTGCGGCGCTGGGATCGAGTGTTTTATCGCCGCCCGTCTGGTGGGACCTAGCGGTTGGGTCATAGGGGTGGATATGCTGGAGTCCATGCTCTCTCGAGCTGTGCAGGGGGGAGCCGAAGTGGGGCGCATTCTGGGGTATAACAACCTTGAGTTCAAGCAGGGTTTTCTGGAGGAACTGCCCCTCCCGGACGAGGATTTTGACGTTGTCATGTCCAACTGCGTCATCAACCTCTCTCACCATAAGCGCCGCACTTTTGCCGAAATCTTCCGGGTCTTGAAGCCGGGAGGGCGTCTGGTCATCGCCGATGTGGTCTGTGAAACCGACCCCGATCCGGCCATGAAAAACGATCCCGTGCTGCAGGGAGAATGCCTGGGGGGCGCCTTAACCCAACGGGACCTGTTCGGCCTCTTGGCAGAGTCGGGCTTTGTAGCGGCCACGGTGCTGAAGCGCTTCCCGTATCGGGTGGTTCAGGGCCACCCCTTTTTCTCCCTGACCTACGAAGCCCGCAAGCCGGCTGCCCGACAGATGAGAAGGGTCATGTATCGGGGGCCCTTTGCGGCCCTGGTGACCGCAACGGGCCAGATCCTGCCGGTTGGGGTGACCCAGGAAGTTGCCCTAGAGGAAGTGCAGGTCAAGGCCGATGCCCTCTTTGTCTTTGATCCGGCCGGAGCCATCATCAATAAAGACCTGGCGCCACCCTCCTGCTGCCCCACCCTGGCTAAAGAGTGCTGTCAGCCGGAGGAAACTGCGCACACCACCTCAAATAACTCAGATGGTTCGACAGCCTCCATCCATCCGAGTCCTGGGGCCGAGGCCAGGTTGGCCCTGGTCAAACCAGCTCTGGCCTTCAATCCCGCCGCAGATTTCCGGCCCGAAAGTGGCTGCCTGGTCTGCGGTCAACCGGTGCAATACCTGGCAGCGGAAGTCCGCCAGACCTGCGCCTTCTGCGGGGGAGTCTTTATGGCCCCGGCCCGATGCGCTGCTGGTCATTATATCTGTGACGCTTGTCACACCCGGGACGCTGAGGTCTTCTTGGAGCATATCTGTACCGTGACCAGCAAGACCGACCTGATCGAATTGTTGCAGGAAATCCGGCGCCATCCGGCCATCCCGCTGCACGGCCCCGAGCACCACCTCATGGTGCCGGGTATTATCCTGGCCGCTTATCGGAACCGGGGGGGACAGGTGCCTCGCACCATGCTGCAGACTGCCCTCAGACGCGGCAAGACCGTGCCGGGCGGCTACTGCGCCTATACCGGCGGCTGCGGCGCCGCCCTGGGGGTGGGAATTGCCTTTAGCCTCATTTTACGGGCCAGTCCCGTTAAGGCCAGAGAACGCCAGCAGGTGCAACAGGTCATGCAGGCTGTCATCCAGGCCCAGGCTGAATTTACTGCAGCCCGCTGCTGCCAGCGGGATAGCTGGCTGGCCCTAAAGACCGCGGCGGCACTATCTGCAACCTTTCTGCCCATCACCCTGCAAGCGGAGTTGCCCCTCAGGTGTCAGCAGGCCCATCTCAATCAGGAATGCCTGGGAAGCGAGTGTCCTTTATGGGCCTAAATGGCGTGGGGTAAAAGTTGTGTAAGTCGAGTTCTGCAATTTGGTCATGGCATTTTGGGACCAGGCTTTTTTAAAGACTAATCATGTCCGTCTGTCAGGACAATGGCCCTGCTAACAATCGGAAAACGGTTCCATGGCGATTACCTTTTTGCCCGCAGTGGCCGGAGGCAGAGCCGCGCCCCATCGCCGGGAAAGGCCAGAGGGCCAGCAAAGCTGAGGGGTGGCCAGCCCGCTGGTTAGGAAGGCAATGGTGTGGTTGCCGTGTTACGCCGGATGGGAAGAGGTGGGATGAAAAAAGGTAAAGTAGTAGCTGCAGCCTGAGGCCACGGTTATAATGGCGGCCACATAGATCAGGATCGTGCCGATCTGTTGGAAATCGATGGCCGCATAAGGATAATGGAGGATGAGGGCGAACAGGGCCGACATCTGGACAATGGTCTTGAGTTTGCCCCAGCGGTCTGCGGCAATGACGAGACCTTCGGCCGCAGCTATGGCCCGCAGACCGGTCACCGCTAACTCCCGGCCGATGATGATAAAGACCAGCCAGGCCTCGATCCGCCCCAGGGGAATGAGCATGATCAGGGCCGCGGAAACCAGGAGTTTATCGGCCAGCGGATCCATAAATTTGCCGGCCCGGGTCACCAGGCGTTGACGCCGGGCCAGAAAACCATCCAAGAGGTCCGTCATGCCAGCGGCCAGAAAAGTCGCCGCTGCTAGAAAACTGGGCAAACGTCCCGGAAAGCTCATGAGAATGAGCAGCACCGGGATGGCCATGATCCGCAAGACCGTCAGGAAATTGGGCAGATTCCAGAAAAGGGAGCGGTTGTCCATCTTAAGATTTTTGAGCTTTTTTCCAATCTTCCAGGAACTTGGCCAAGCCGATATCCGTGAGGGGATGATTGATCAACTGCATGATGACCTTGAACGGGATGGTGGCAATGTCCGCTCCAGCCAAGGCCGCTTGCAAGACGTGAAGGGGATGACGCACGCTGGCGACAATGACCTCGGTTTCATAGCCATAATTATTAAAAATGGTCATGATCTGTTCAACCAGATCCATGCCAGTTTGGGAAATATCATCCAAGCGGCCGATAAAGGGGCTGACGTAGGCGGCACCGGCTTTGGCAGCCAACATGGCCTGCAATGGCTGGAAGATCAGCGTGACATTGACCCGGATACCCTCTCGAGCCAGGGCATGGGTGGCCTTGAGGCCTTCGGGGGTCATGGGGATCTTGACCACCACCTGTTCATGGATCTTGGCCAGAGTCCGGGCCTCGGCGATCATCTCTGCGGCGGTCGTGGTCACCACCTCAGCACTGACGGGCGCTTGGACCAGTTCGCAGATCCGGCGGATCTGCTCATGAAAAGCTGCCATGTCCTTGAGTCCGGCTTGGGCGCTAAGGGATGGGTTGGTTGTGACACCGTCTACCAGACCCAGATCATGGGCCTTCTGAATCTCTTCTAAGTTTGCAGAATCAATAAAGAATTTCATGAATTTGTCCTCGCTTGACAAGACTTCGAGATAGTTCAATTTCCCTTGAGAAACTTTTTGCGGCAGCCCTCGGAACAGAAAAAGAAATTCTGCCCGTCTTTTTTCACGACCAAGGCATTGCGCCGGGGAATAAAGACCTTGCAGATGGGGTCTTGCACCAATTCATCGGCAGCTACCTCGGGTTGGCGCGGCTGGGGTGGAATCTGACTGCGCAGAAACCATGGCAATACTTTCTGCAAGACTTTATAGCTCAGATAGCCGGTAAGGGCAAGGATAACAAGGCGTACCATAACAACCTCAGATTTTCCGGGCCACCTTAGCCTCAGCCGGCAGTCTGGCCAGGAGTTGGGCTACCCGCAGATGCAGCACCGGATGCTCGATGTCTGGCGCAATTTCCGCCAAAGGGATGAGCACAAAACCGCGGTTGGCCATTTCTGGGTGTGGGACCTGGAGTGTCTCGGTACAAATAACAATATTATCATACAATAAAAGGTCAAGATCCACAAGACGCGGGCCCCAGCGTTGCCGGCGGACGCGCCCCATGTCAGCCTCTATCTGCAGCAAGACCGCCAATAAGTCCTCGGGGCTTAGGGTCGTGCGCAGGGCGGCCACCCCATTCACAAACCACGGCTGGTCCTCCACGCCGACAGGGGGCGTGGCATAGAGGGAGGAAACTTGGGTGATCTCGACACCCGGCACGAGGGCCAGGCGTCGACAGGCCTCCGCCAACTGCGCCGCCGGGTCCTGTAGATTGGACCCGAGGCCGATGTAAGCCTTATGCCAGATGATCTCAGAGGGTCGATCCATCGCTGCGTTGAAGCGGTGGCCTAAAATATTTTGGTTGAGCACCGGCAGAGGACTGAACTGCCCGGTCTCTCGGCCAGGGCGCGAGCCTTCTCAATTATGAGGCCGGGGCTTCCTCCGTATCCCACCAGTCCTTGAAACTGTGTAAGAAAAAAAGCCCCAGGGGCCAAGCCAAGCTGATCTCCTCGGCATCAGGTTGGGCCTGTTTCAGATTCCAGAGAAGCCAGGCGCCCACCGCCGCGGGAAGTTCGACGTCTTGGTCCGTCTTGGCCTTGACGAACTTGAGAAAATCCTCCAGAGCATCGTGTCCTTGGGGGTGCCAGGCCGCCAAAGCAGCCCCTACGGTGTTGCAGACCTGTTCTTGATCGGTAGCCTCGACCTGCACCGGGGCCAGCAGCATGCTAACGCCGATGCCGGCGGTGACGAAGAAAAATTGCCAGCGGCCCCGGGAGATATCCGTCATAAGGGCCGCCAGGGGTGGATACTGCTGGGTCAATGGATCATAAGCCAGGTCGGCCAATTGCTGGACCGCCGGCAGCAGCCGTTGGGCCTGTTGCAGCGTTGTTGTCATGATATCCTTTCTTGGTGCCACCAGCCTGACCTGCGGGGGCCAGTGGTCAGAGGTTGGTGATCAGGCAACAACGCAGCGCTGGCAAATACCCAGAGCCTGGTAAGAGGTTGGCCACTTCCCGTTACTGCCTTCCTGATCCTTGCCCCCTGGTTTCTCAGGCTTAGCCCAGCTTGGCCAGGCGGGCCAGGGCTTCTTCGATCCGGGCGGCTGGCACCGTTAAAGCCAACCTGATGTACCCCTCGCCCGGCGTCCCGAAGCCATTGCCCGGCGTCGTGACGATGCCCGCCTGTTCCAATAACAGGGAAGTGAATTGGGCTGAGCTCAAGCCGGTGGGGGTGGGCAGCCAGACGTAAAAGGTGGCTTTGGGGGCAGTTACCCGGTAACCTAATTTCCTTAAGCCTTCCACGAGGATATCGCGCCGTTCCTGCAGGATCCGGCAATTTTCAGCCACGGCGCTCTGGTCAGAATCCAATGCGGCAATACCGGCGTATTGAATGGCATTGAAGGCCCCGGAGTCAATATTGCTCTTGATCTTGCCCAGTCCAGCGATCACGTCAGCGTGGCCCACGGCAAAGCCCAGGCGCCAGCCGGTCATGTTATAGGTCTTGGACAGGGAGTGGAATTCAATACCCCAATCTTTGGCTCCCGGTGTCTGCAGAAAGCTGGGCGGCCGGTAGCCGTCATAGGCCATTTCGGTATAGGCCGCATCGTGAACTGCGATGATGTTATGTTCCCGGCAGAAGTCCACCACCTGGGCAAAAAAGTCAGCGTCCGCTATCGCCGCGGTGGGATTGTTGGGGTAATTAAAGAAAAACATCTTGGCCTGCCGGGCTACTTCGCCGGAGACCTGATGTAGGTCGGGGAGAAACTGGTTTTCTGCCAACAACGGCAAAAAATGCGTCCTGGCCCCGGCAAATAAGGTGCCGATGTGATACACCGGATAGGCAGGACTGGTGGCCAGATTGAGGTCGCCGGGATTGTTAAAGGCCAGGGGCAGGTGAGCAATACCCTCTTTGGAGCCGATGAGAGTAACCACTTCCCGCTCTGGGTCCAAATCAACCCCAAACCGCCGTTTGTACCAACGGGCTACGGCTTCCCGGAAGTCATTCATTCCTGAGTAGGAGGGGTAACGGTGCGTGCTGGGATCTTCCACCGCCCGTTGCAGCGCGGCGATAATGAAAGCGGGGGTGGGGAGATCAGGATCTCCTACGCCCAGATCAATGATGTCCACACCCCGAGCCATAACTTCCGCTTTGACCCGGTCAATTTCCTGAAAAAGATACGGAGGCAGTTGGTTGAGACGATCAGCAAACGTAAATTTGGGCATACAACATTAGACCTTTCCTTCGGGTGAGCTTTGGGGAAAGCAACCCCGCACAATGGTGGCGACCTCTGTCAGCCACTGTTGCCGTTGGCTGGGTGTGCTGGTTGCCATGATGGCAAAGTTTTTGCGGAAAAAGCGCCGGACGCCACAGACCCTGAAGACGCAATTTTCCCAGATATTCTGCAGGGGATCGCCGTAGAGGTCGATCTCCCGTAATGGCGGGGTGTTGGAGGTAGTAAAGACCAGAGCTGCCTGGGTTTGCAACAGACCCTGGGGGGCGCCGCTCGGCCCGGGGAGATGGTAGGCTACCTCCAGGCGCAGGACCCGATCCAGCCAGCCCTTGAGTATAGCTGGGGGCTGCCCCCACCAGGATGGATGGACGATGACAATCCCGTTGGCCGCCACCAGATCGGCAATGTGTTGGGCCACCAACGGGGGCAAGACTGCATCTTTGCGTACTTCGCCGGCTGGCAGCACCGGATCGAACCCTTCGGCATAGAGGTCATGGAACATGACCTGATGCCCGTCCGCTTCGAGGGTCTGGACCACAGTCTGGGCAATAGCCGCGTTAAAGCTGGCCGGATTCGGATGGGCTAAGACTACCAGGATCTTCATCAAGGACCACAGGATTGCTCAGGGTGCCGATGCCGCCGATACTGATGGCCACCACATCACCGGGGTGCAGGGGACCGACCCCCGCCGGAGTGCCGGTGGCGATGACATCACCCGGCAGGAGGGTCATAATCTGCGAAATAAAACTCAGCAATTGGGCCACCGGAAACACGAGATTGCCGATATGGCTATGCTGGCGGCGCTCCCCGTTGACCAACGCCGATACCGTGACGGCCTCTGGAGGCTCCGGCAGGGAGGTAACCAACCACGGGCCTAAGGGGGCAAACGTATCGAAGCTTTTGGAACGGGTGAACTGTCCATCTTTTTTCTGGAGATCCCGGGCCGTCACATCATTAAAGCAGGTGTAGCCCAGGATATAGGTTGTGGCCTGGCTGACAGGCACTTTCCGGGCTGTCCGGCCGATGACCACCGCCAGCTCAGCCTCATAATCCACCCGGCGGGACTGCCGCGGCAGGACAATGGGTTCCTCCGGACCGATGACGGCAGTGGCAGGCTTCAGGAAAATAAGCGGTTCGTCCGGCAGGGCCATCCGCATCTCCACGGCATGATCTCGATAGTTCAGGCCCAGGGCAACGATCTTGGTGGGCTCGCAGGGGGCCAAAAGCTTGGCCGTAGCCAAAGGCACGGGCTGGCCGACAGGTTGCA
>CAZARS010000112.1:6284-9005 GCA_964487625.1 uncultured Desulfobacca sp. | reverse complement strand
CGTTTGCAGGGATGATCAGCGTCAGGTTGACCAGAGCTGCCCGGCGGGTCATGGAGGCTGCCAACTCAGGGGTCTGCGGCCGCACGATGACCGCTACCGGATAGCCCCGCAAGCCCAAAGCTGCGGGCAGGAACTCCACTGCGCCATAATGGCCGGTTACCAAGATCACCCCCCGCCGCCGCTCCAGGGCTTGCTGCAGCTCCTCTTCACCTTCCAACCTTAAGCGGTTCTGCAAAAAATCTTGGACCTTCTGCTCCGGCGCATAAGCCAGGAACAATTTCTCTTGATAATGCCGGAAGATTCCTTGAAAAATGCGACGCTGCCGCGCAGCCCCCAGTGGCCCCGGACACGGCCCCAAAACCCGGTTGACCGTCTCACCGATGAGGGCGCGTTCTTGCGGGTGTCGGCAATAATACCAATGCCCCAGCAGGGTGACGCAGGCTTGGGAAACCCACTGGGGGGCCCGGCTGGCCAGACGGCGACTCACTGCCATCTGGCAGAACTTGCTGAGATTGCGGGCTGACTTTTTTGCTGTTTCCATGGCTAACCTCCTGACCGGTATCCCGGTTGGTCTTGTTAGCCACGATTCTATTGGTATCTTAATGAGTTAAACAGAACAGATAAGACAGCTGTCACAAACCCGGCAAAACGCCGGGTCGCGCCTGAGAGGGAAGGGGCCGGTCTTTAGAGAACGCCCCGGTAGGGGCTGGGGCTATCCCGAAACTGCAAAAAAATGTTCGAAGAGATAAACTTTTTTGTTGATATTTCTTGACATTAATAACTGATGCGATACTCTAGTTAAAAAAATGTCTAAAAATGTTAACATCTGCTGGTGTCAGACCGGATTCTGGTAACAAGGCTGACACTGTGGCCGGCCCAGAGAACCAAAGGTGCAGGGCTTGGGAGAGTGGGTAATCTGGGTTATTTAGGGCCTGGAGCACATCCAGGCCATAGCCCAGCCCCTAGAACCCTGGCCGGTGCATGGCGCTGGACATGGAAAAGCACCACGGCTGTGTCAATACCAAGGTGATCATCGATTATTTCCAAGAGCACCACCCTGAGCTCGTGGCGGCGCTCCTCCAGGACCTCCATCCGGAAATTGATGCCTTGGATAATCCCCAAGAGTTTCTCACGGATTGCCACAATTGGGTCTCCAGTGAAGTGGTCATGGCCCTCTTTGCCAACGCCCGGCGCCTCACCCTCGATGACCAAATTGCCCGCAAAATCGGCAGGTACGCTGCCACCCACCAGAAGTTCGGCTACATCCAGCGCATCCTGGTCCGACTTTTCGGAACCCCCCGCCATGCCCTGCGGCGACTCCAGAGCATCAGCGATAAGTTCAACCGCAACAAGAGTGTTGAGGTAGTCTTCACCGGGCGGCGGCAGGCTACCATCCGTTTCCGCTATTTCCGACATATCCCGGCGGCAGAGGATTTCTGCCTTTTTAATCAAGGTATTTTGGCAGCCATGCCCACGATCTGGCACCTGCCTCCCGGCACCGTGGCCGAAAGCCGCTGCTATTTTCGGGGAGATGATTTCTGCGAGTACCACTGCAGTTGGGAAGAACGCGCCACCCTGAAAAAATGGTTCAGCAAGATCTTCCTGCCGTGGCGGCTGCTCCGGGATACGGTGGAGGAACTAGAGCGGGATAAAGACCTGTTAAAGAAGAAATACGATGAGGTGCATCACCTCAATCTACAGCTGAAAGAAAAGATCGATCAGCTTATGACGCTGCCGGAAACCTGCATGGCTGCCCTGACGGCCGTGGATGTCCGGGGGCTTTTGCATGTTACCTTAAGTTTCCTCATCCGTTTCGTCAAATTAGATCGGGCTGGCGTCTTCCTGCTGAATGAAGAGACCAATCACCTGGAAATCCATTGCGGCGTTGGCATTGACCCGCAATTGTATGACAAGGTCAAGGATTATAAAATTCCCGTCACCAAAGTGGATAACATCGTCGCCCGGGTCGCCATCCATGGCATCCCCCTGGTCATCAATGACGTGGCTCACAGCCGCATCAACAAAGATAACCCTCTCATCCGCCTCTTTCAGCCCAAGGCCTTTATTTTGGCGCCCATTGCCGTCCGGGGCAAAGTGATCGGCGTCATCTTGGCCGACCGTACCCGCCAAGATCCCAAAATCAGCGACCTGGATAAAGAAATGGTCATGAATTTTGCCCACCAGATCGCCATGGCCTTGGATAGCGCCTTATTGCACCGCAAGCTGGAGATTTCCCAACGCCGCTACCAGGAGTTGGTGGAGAACGCCTATGAGGGCATCTGGATCATTGATGAACAGGGTGTCATAAAGTTTGCCAATCAGCGTCTCCGGGAGATCCTCGGGTCTGATCAGCTGGAAGGCAAGCAGGTCTCGCTGTTCTTCGCAGGGGAGAATCGGAAAATCCTGGCCAGTCTGCTGGCCCAGAACCGGAAGGGACAGGTCGCCCAGCAGGAATTGGAGCTTCTCACCCCGGCCCAAGAACCGGTGGCGGTGATCATGAGTTCGGTCCCCATCATCGAAGACGACTGTTACATGGGGGCCTTTGCCATGCTCAATGACATTACCGCGCTAAAAAAGATGGAGCGGCAACTTGTCCAGCAGCAACAATTGGAGGCCGTGGGCACCCTGGCCGAAGGCTGGGCCCGCAATTTTAATGATATCCTGGTGAATATCATGATCCTGACGGGGTTGTTGTTAGCCGAAACACCGCCCACCGCGCCG
>CAZARS010000112.1:5603-6274 GCA_964487625.1 uncultured Desulfobacca sp. | reverse complement strand
CATGTTTGGGACAGCCGACGCGCAAAACGCCGCCCGCCCACCGCGGCGGCCTCTGCTGACTTAAAGCAGATTGAGCACGAGGTCAGTCGGGGGGCTGATCTCATCGACCAACTACTCTCTTTCGGGAGGCGCCGCTTCCATCCCCAACCCTTGGATCTCAATCTCCTGGTGGACAAAGTCATTAAGCTCTTCCGCTTTTCCCATAAAAACTTACGGATTAGCCGACAGCTGGCCAAATCCCTGCCGCCTGCTGAAGTGGACGCCAGTCATCTGGAGCAGGTATTGGTTAATCTGCTTCTCATGGTGCGGCCGCCGGGCGGCAAAGCCAGGGAAGTGATTATTGCCACAGAGCAGACCACCCTGACCGAGGAATTCTGCCAGCCGTATGGCCGTCGCCCCGGCCAATACCTCTATATCTCCCTGCACGCCCCCACCATGGTCTTGAGTGAGAATCTCAAAGGGAAAATTTTTGAGCCTTTTGTCATGACCGATGATCTGGGATTGGAAGCCCGCCCCAGTTTGGCTTCTGTTTATTCCATCATTAAGAATCATCAAGGCATCATCGAGTTGGACTCTGAGCCATCTTACGGCACCACCTTCCATATCTATCTGCCCGTTTCCAAGCGGGCCATTGAACCTCCCCAAGCCGCCAATCTGCAATTGGTCCGCGG
>CAZARS010000112.1:0-5582 GCA_964487625.1 uncultured Desulfobacca sp. | reverse complement strand
CCGCGGCTTCGGGACCATCCTGTTGGTGGACGATGAGGATCATGTCCGGGCCATTGGCGCCCGTATCCTGACCCGCCTGGGGTATAAGGTGCTGCAGGCCAGCAGTGGACCCCAGGCCTATGATATCATCAAAGCAGGGCATGAGCCCATTGATCTGGTGGTGCTTGATATGGTCCTGCCGGGTTGGACCGGTCGAGAAACCTTCCAGCGCCTTCAGGAATTGGATCCCAACATAAAAGTTCTCCTTTACAGCGCCCACAGTATCGACGAAGATGTGCACCTCATGTTGGAAAAGGGCGCCCTTGGTTTCCTCCAGAAGCCGGCCCGTATTGCTGCCCTTTCCCAAAAGATCGCTGAAATGCTGGGGATTCGCCCACCCCAGACCGAAGCTGCAACGCCCTCCGAGACCTGGCGGGCTGTGCGGTGAGGCCCCGAGCCACTTGTTGCGCTCACCGCCAACCGGAAGCCCCCGGCTCTGCCAGGGTGAGCAAACTTCTCGTGTGGCTGCCTGGCTAATCTTCATCCGGAAACCGTTGGCAAGCCAGCTCGGGACCATACTGACAGATGAAAATTGCCAATTTAGGGGCTGGGTTACCCAGCCCCTAAAATCGAACCACTCTGAATATTCGGTCTTTCCAGATAAGGACTAGCGATGGGGGAAAGTCGCGCCGCGACGCCACCCGGCGGTTAACGTGCCGCCGGCTCAGGAATAAAGCGCAGCGGCGGCAGGCTTGGCAGTTCGCCGTAGCGGTGTAAGAAGCGGAAAAAAGTGGTGAGGCCCTCTTGTTGCTGGGGGCCCAAGTCGTAGTTGAGGCGTTGGAAATAAGCCGTTAGTTCGGTTGGTGAGAGGGGAATAAGCTTAGCAGCCTGTTGGCAGATGGCGGGGAGGGCCTGCAGTCCCAGGGCTTTGGCACGGAGCAAGGTCTGGTGGACTGTATGGACGGCCTCGGGGTGAGCCTGGAAATAGGCCCGGCGGGCAGCCCAGACGCCGAAGACAAAGGGAAGGCCAGTCAAGTCAGCCCAAGCCCGGCCGAGATCAAGAAAATAAGGATAGCCTCCCTGTGCCTGGAGACGCAAGGCCTCATCGCCAATGGCCAACATCCCGTAGCAACCGTCCAGGAAGCGATCTGTCACCGGTCCCACCCGATAGAGGGGCCGAGCTCCATACAGTTCGGCCAAGACGATCTTGACCAGGGCCGCCGAAGTGGCTGAGCCGGCACTGAGGAGCACCTCTTTGCCGGTCAAGCGGTGGAACGGCACCCGGCTGAAAAAGAGGACGCTGCCCACATCCCCCCAGGTGGCAATGGCCAGGTCAGAGAGAAGAATGTACTGGTCGTGGTAGCGTCCGTATTCGTAGGAAGAGATGGCGCTGACATCCAGCCAGCCCTGGCGCAGACGCTGGTTGAGCTCCGCTGGCGTGCCGCTCTCCACGCAGAAGCCATTGGCCACCCAGGCCTGATCCAGGGCAAAATAGATGGGTAAGACATTGATATACCGGATACGCCCTAAACGCACCTTAGGTTCCATGGTGCTTCTCCCTCCCTTGTGCATTGAGCCAATAGATCTCTCCCTGGGCGCCGGCGGCCAACAAGCCCGACCATAATTCTGTCCCAGCAGGGATGGGCACAAAGAGAAGGGTCGCCCTGGCCCCGGGCTGGACGCTGCCGAATTCCTGCTGCCGCCCCAAGGCCTGGGCGCCGTGCCAGGTGGCCATGGCCAGGAGCTCGGCCGGTGGCACAGCCGGAAACGCCTCGTGCAACAGCTGCATTTCCTGGAAAAGATTCAGATCCGGCGTGCTGGCCCGGGAATCAGTCCCGAGGGTCAGCTTCACTCCCGCCGCCCGCAGGGCCGGGAGGTCCGGCAGGCCGACGCCTGTCTGTCGGTTGGAGCGGGGGCATAGAGCCAGAAAAACGCCCCGACGAGCCAAGAGTTCCCGCTCTGCTGGACTGAGGCAGACACCATGCACTGCCAGGCTCGGATGCTGCCAGAATCCCAACTGTTCCAGATAGTGGGCCGGTCCACAACTAGGGGGCTGGAAGCCGTCATACCAGCGTCCCCGCGCCCGCAGCAGCTCCCGGAAGGGACCGCTGCCCTGCTGCAGGAACTCGATCTCTTCCGGGCATTCCGCCAGATGGACGGCGTGTGGGCGGCCCCGGGCCCGGTTCCAGGCTGCTAGCCGCTGGTATAACGGTGCGGACACTGAATAGGGGGCGTGGGCCGCGGCGCTCACCGGCCAAACCTCGGTGGCTGGCTTGCCTAGAAAAGGAAAATCCGCTTCCAGGGGGCCGGACTGCAGCAGATCAAAGCCAAGGCATTCGGAAAAATAGTGGAAGGCTACGTCACTGGCTACCAACCAAGGCAGGCTGTCCCCCGTGTTGCTGACCTCCCCCACCAGCCCCGTGCCATAGCGGCGCAATTCTGCTAAACCCTGCTGGATGCCTGCCGCCACGGCCTCGGGACTGAGGGCGGCCCGGCCGGCCATGGCCGCCCTGAGCCAAGAGGGCAGGTTAGCCTGGGGCGGGATGCTGCCGGCCAAGGCGGTGAACTCAAGATGAACGTGGGTATTGACCAGGGCCGGGAGAATAGCCCCCTCCCCATGGTCGTGGCAGCACCACGCCCGCCCTTGGGCCAGCGCCTGGCAGGCCTCCTTGACTGCGGGGAACGGTCCCACAGCTATGATCCGGCCGTCAGCCACGGCCACCGCCCCAGCGGCAATGACTGGGCCCGTAATGGGTAGAACCCAAGTGGCTCGATGGATCGTGATGGCCCCTGGCTCGCCACGCTTTTGATCCACGGGTTTACTCCGGCTCCGCAAACCACTCCCGCCAATCCGGGCCGATATCCCCCCGTTGGCGGTACCGCTCCAGCAGCCAGGGGCAGGGACACTGCCGCGGGGTTGCAGTCAAGGCAGGGAGGAGGTCCAGGGCCAGATCGGCAAAGGCGGCTTCCACGATTTGGACCTGCCGGATCTCCTCGGGAGTGGCCAGACCTTCAAAGAGGATACTCGGCTGATAGGGGCGGTCTTTGATGCCTTCGGCATAGTTGACCACATAACAGACCGCAGCGTAGCAGAGCTCCAATTCCCGGGCCAGGAAGATCTCGGGCACCAGCGTCATGCCCACCAGATCGCCGCCCAGGAGGCGGAATTTGCGGATTTCCGCTGGCGTCTCCAAGCGGGGGCCGGTGGTGGCGGTATAAACCCCGCCGAAGTGCACAGGAAAAGGGCTCCGCTGCAGCCCGGCGGCCGCGGCCTGGCGCAGCTCCGGGCAGAAAACCGGGTTCTGGCGCACAAACCCCAAGCCGCGGCCCGGGAAAAAGGTATACGGCTGCTGATGCCCTTCATCCAGGATATCGTCCGGGATGACTAAATGTCCGGGTGCCATGGCCTCATTGATGGCCCCCGGCGCGCACCAGGCCAGGATTTTTTCCACCCCCAGGGCTTTCAAGGCCCAGAGGTTGGCCCGATCGTTGACATACGGAGCCGAGACCTCATAACCGTGCTCACCATGGCGGGAGAGCACGGCAAAGGGAATATCCTGATGGACGAAAAGATGGACCGGATTGCTGGGACCGAACGGGGTATCATACCGGGCCGACTGCCGGGGCAGCAGTCCCCGGGTCGAAAAATCCCTATGGGCACCCACCCGGGCAATAATGGCAATCTGTGGTTTGGGCATGGCCATGGTGCTTTCTCGTCGTTACCTTCCACTTCCCGGCATCGGTCTGCGAAACTCGTTGCCGATTAACCCCTCGCTGATGCCTCTGGCTTGGATCAAGAACCGATCGTCTGGCTGACTCACGCCTATTGGCCCTTTAACCTTAAACTAACCGATAGACGTGGTCCCGCTGTCGGGCCTGGTAGCCGGCCCCCTGAATCTGACGGATGATCTCCTCCCGGCTCAGGCGGTAGCCGACTCCAGTGGCGGCCACGACATTTTCCTCGATCATGGTGGAGCCGAAGTCGTTGGCGCCGAATTCCAGGGCGATCTGGGCCACCTTGGCGCCCTGGGTCACCCAGGAGACCTGGAGGTTATCCACGTTGTCCAGGAACAGGCGGGCAATGGCCAAGGTTTTGAGGTAATCCACCACGTCGGTGGCGGTGCCGCCCAAGGCCGTGCCCCCGGGCTGGAAACTCCAGGGGATAAAGGCAGTGAAGCCCCCGGTCTGGTCCTGCAGGTCCCGGAGGCGGTGGAGATGTTCCAGGCGTTCGGCCTTGGTTTCGATATGGCCGAACATCATGGTGGCAGTGGACCGCAGGCCCAGAGCATGGGCCGCCGCCATGACCCTGAGCCATTCCGCCGTGCTGCCTTTTCCCGGGGCCACCTGCTGGCGCACCCGGTCCACCAAGATTTCGGCCCCACCCCCAGGAAGCGAGCTCAGGCCGGCTTCCTGCAGCCGGGCCAAGACGGTGGGAATGGTCAGGTCGAAGGTCTTGGCCAAGAAGGCTATTTCCGGGGGAGAGAACCCGTGGACCTGAAGGCCGGTTTGCCGGATAAAGCGCACCAGCTCTTCGTAATAGGAGAACGGCAGGGCTGGATTGAGGCCCCCTTGCAGCAAGATACCGGTGCCGCCCAGGGTCTTGGTCTCGGAGAGCTTCCGGTCTAATTCTTCCCAACTCAGGACATAGCCCTCGGGGTGTCCCGGCGGCCGAAAAAAGGCACAGAAGCGACAACCCGACACGCAGATATTGGTATAGTTGATGTTGCGGTCCACCACATAGGTCACGCGGGCCGCGGGATGGCGCTGCCGTCGGACGTAATTGGCCCACCGCCCCAGGGTCAGCAAATCCACGTCCCACAAGGCCATGGCCTCGGAGAGGCTTAGCCGCGTCCCGGCCAGGATCTTTTGCTCCAAACTCAGTACCGCAGAACCCATACCAGTCTTTCAGCCTTATTTTCCCTAATCCCCGATCCCTGGCCTTTCTGTCGTTTCAGTAGGTGGCAATGATGTTATAGACCGTGTCCCGTTCCACTGGCTGCCGTCCGGCTTGGCGGATCAGATGATGCAACTCCTCCCGGGTGAGACCCTGGGCGGTCTGAGCCCCGGCCATGTGAGTGATGCGTTCCTCGATAACGGTGCCGTCAATGTCGTCGGCGCCGAAGGAGAGGGAAAGCTGGGCGATTTTGGGACCGATCATAATCCAGAAAGCCTTGATATGGGGAAAGTTATCCAAGAGCAGGCGGGCTACGGCCAGGTTCTTGAGGTCGTCAAAACCGGTGGTCTCGGGCAAATCCGGGAGTTGGGTGTTGGCGGCATGGAAGGCCAAGGGAATAAAAGTCAGGAAGCCGCCGGTCTCGTCCTGGGCGGCCCGCAGTCTGAGAAGGTGGTCTACCCGCTCCTCGATGGTCTCAATGTGCCCGTAGAGCATGGTGCAGTTGGTGGGCAGGCCCACCTGGTGCGCCGTACGGGCCACCTCCAGCCATTGCTCGCCACTGAGCTTGTGATCGCAGATGATGCGGCGCACGCGTTCGCTGAATATCTCGGCGCCGCCGCCGGGCAGTGAGTCCACGCCTGCCTCTTTGATCCGCTCCAAGGTTTCGCGCACTGTCAGCTTCGAGCGGCGTGCGAGGTAAGCCACTTCA
>CAZARS010000111.1:8263-9153 GCA_964487625.1 uncultured Desulfobacca sp. | reverse complement strand
CCTTGGCCGCCTGAGTTAAGCTTACAAAGTGTCCAAAAAACTGTGGACCTTTACACAAGGCCAAATTCAAGCCCTCCAGGTCCCTAACCCTGAAGCTGCCTTCGATCTGTGGCTGCAAGAGCTAGTCCAGGAAGAATACCCCGATCTGGCTTTCGGTCGCGTGCTGGCCGTAGCCTTACGCCATCAATGGCAACCAGATTATGCTCCGGCTGGAGATGCCGCCCTCCGTTGGCTCAGGGGCGAAATTGATACCCTGACCAGAGGGGAACGGGAAGCCTTGCGGTTAGCGAGAGTTCCCCAAAGAGCCCAGAATGAACTGGGGCAAAACTTATTTTTCTCGCTGGTTGCTTTTTTGAAAGAGGTTGGTCTGAAAGGGGTGGTCGTGCTTTTCGATGAAGTGGAAACACTTTTCAATGCTAGAGGGCAGGCCTTACAGCGAGTCTTGGCAGCAATGCGGGTTGTTCTAGATCAGGCCAGTAGGCATACCGAGGATGCCCCGCTTTTTGGCCTTTTTGCTGCAGTTCCAGATATCATCGAACAATTGGAGAGATATCCGGCCCTGGAACAGAGATTAGCCGTGCGCGGGGCCTCATTTGAAGAAGGCAACGATTTTGCCCCTCAGTTGCATCTGGAAAAGATTGGGGCCCCCCTGCCCCTTTTAACCGAACTGGGGAAAAAATTGCTGGCCTTGGGAGAAGAAGCCCGTTCCTATAAGTTTACTACCGCTCTCCAAGAGCAGAATATCAAAAACTTGGCCAAAGTCGCCACCGATTTTAATCTGGAGATAGATGCCCGGCGCCTCTTTGTCAAATCCTGCGTCAACATCCTGGATCTTCAGGTCCA
Source organism: uncultured Desulfobacca sp. (assembly GCA_964487625.1). Taxonomy (GTDB): domain Bacteria; phylum Desulfobacterota; class Desulfobaccia; order Desulfobaccales; family Desulfobaccaceae; genus Desulfobacca. Next base: position 8,310 of record CAZARS010000111.1, on the reverse strand, counting down.
TCAGGGAGAACGAGCATTTTCTCTGGAGGAACTCCAGGATCGCTACC
>CAZARS010000111.1:0-8224 GCA_964487625.1 uncultured Desulfobacca sp. | reverse complement strand
AACAAGGGGAGTCTGAGCCATGAAAATCGGGGATGAGGTCAATCACCCGCAGTATGGCAAAGGCATAATCAAATTAATCTGCCAAACCCCGGCAGGCCCTAAGATTAAGGTAGACTTTGGCTATGCGAAACCCACTCTGCTTGCCTCAGAGGTGCAATGTACGGATGGCTCTTCCCCCGAAACTTTTAAATATAAAAAGTCAGAACCTCCGGTACCCCCTGAGAAGACAGATAGATTAGACCCAAGCACGCAGAAGGCCCGCCAAGGCATACAGGCCCTCAAACTAGGACAGATTTTGGAAGATCAGGTGGGGAGCCTGAGCGTCGGCATGGAACAGCTCCAGACCGAGTTCACGCGAGCCCTGACGCAAGCTGCCGCGGGTCGCCCCACGTTTCTGTTAATTGAGGGGGCTTGGGGCAGTGGTAAAAGTCATGCCCTTACTCTGCTGGAGACTTTGGCGCGGCAGCAGGGTTTCGCCGCCTCATCAGTAATCATGGACGGCTACAACCTCTCATTGGCTCGCCCTTTGGAATTGCTGCAAGAGATCATGGGCAACTTGATCGTGCCCCAGCAGGAGGGCAGAGACGGGGTCATGGCGTGGTTCCGGGAGGCCATAAAGAAAAACGCGCTACCACGATTAAGAAATAAAGCGCCGCTTCTTGGACAGGCATTAGGGAGCCTGTCCATTGGAGCCTTGGACGATCCGGAGATAAGCCAAGTGTTCATGGATTACCTTTCTCTGGCCATGACTGCGAGGCAGGCCAGCGATCGCCTGAGTCGGCTAAACGTCTGGGTCAATCGCCTGCCTACCCTTAGACCACACCGCTTGGCCGAACGTGCTGCAGCATTTACGGCACTGTTAGAGAATTGGGCTCATTTTGCAAAGATCATGGGGGCGCACGGTCTATTGATAATCTTTGATGAGTTGGATGTGGAATATGCTTATACTTCCTATAATACTCAATATTGCCAACAACTCCGAGATCGCCGTGATGAGTTATTAAATACAATTCATAAGATATACAATACTCCCTTGCTCATTGCCTTTGCAGCAGTACCAGAAATTAACTTTGGGCAGGCATCGGTCCAAAAAGATGCTATCAAACATCTCCAACAGGTATTGCAGAATCGGCTTAAAACCTTATCTGTTCCAAAATTAACTGAACATCATTTTAAGGAGCTCTTTAAAAAAATCCATGATCTTTATTACCAAGCATATCCAACGCCTCAGCAACAACTGACAGAGGCAGAGCGAGACAAGCTCTGTAATATACTTTTGGAACATCAAAAGCATGATCCTCAGCCATTACCCCGGAAATTTGTGAGGCTCTGTATAGAAGCCTGGGATGTGTTGAACGCTCAAGGGGCGCCAAAACCAGAAAATTTTTTGCAGGCTATTCAGTGAGATGGTTGCCGATCGCCAATTACTCGATAAATTGGGTGCCGTTGCCCCTGCCTTTTACGGGCGGTTCACGGCCCTCAAGGAAATCCAACGGCAAGCCCTTCGGCCGATTCTTGCCGGCCAGAACGTCTTGGTAACCTCTCCCACGGCTTCCGGTAAGACCGAAGCCGTTTTTGCCCCATTGATTGCCCGACTCAATGACTACCGCCGCCAGTTCTCCAACAGGATTATCATCTTAGTGGTTGCACCGACCCGCTCTCTGGTAAACGATCTCTATAAAAGGCTGACCTCCCCCTTAGAACGCCTAAACTGGACCTGTGGCCGACAGACTGGTGATCGGGCTGACAGACACAGGCATCCTAATGTGCTCATAACTACCCCCGAATCTTTTGATTCCATGTTGGTCCGGGGTAGTACCCGGGAACAGGGCACCCTCATAGACCATCTCTTGGCCAAGGTTAAAGCGGTTTTTCTGGATGAAGCGCATCTCTATTTGGCCTCTCCTCGCGGCGACCAATTGCTTTGGCTCCTGGCACGCCTACGAAGGTTGCGTCTTCATGCCTACCAGCAGGGCTGGACTCCCAGTCCGGATATCCAAGTCTGCGCCGCTACTGCGACCTTGGCTCAGCCGCAAAAAATTGCCAACCTCTTCTTGGGTTCCGACGCCGTGGTTATTCAGGTTCCAGGAGTGCGAGAATTTGCTCTGCTGAATCCATCTGCACCCGACCCCTGGTTAAAATTGGCGCCGCACCACACGGTAGCTGCGGTCCTGCCATATGTCGTCCGCTTGCCCCTTGATGCTCCTTTGGCAAAGGTGGCCGATCTTATCTGGCAGGCCATGACCATTAAAGGAGAGCTTGCTTGCCGCAAAGTGCTAGTGTTCGTGCCAACACGAGCCCTGTGTGATCAGCTTGCAGCTTTGCTGCGCCATGAGTTGGGACGTCGGCGGGCGCTTTTCATCAGCGGCCACCACGGTAGCCTAGAGAGATCGGCTCGGGAACATGCGGAAACCGAGTTTGCCCGGCAAAAGGATGCCATTCTGGTGGCCACCACCACGTTAGAGGTTGGCATAGACATCGGCGATGTTGATCTGGTAATCCTCTTTGGAGCCCCACCAGACACCTGCAGCTTCTTGCAGCGAGTAGGCCGGGCTGGACGCCGGGCCGCCTGGACCAAAGTAATGGCCATCGCTCGGCAGGAGCTGGAAGCCCGAGCTTTTGCCAGCATCATTCAGATGGCGATTCAGGGTGATTTGGAAGAGATAAATGTTGGTCCGCGTTGGTCTGTTTTTGTCCAACAAGCTGCCAGTTGCATTGCCCAGACTGGTGGCCAGGGCCGACGGCGTCTCGATCTCCTCCACTTGGCCAAGGAGGTCTGGCCGGAGCAGGCTGAGGCTGTCGCCTCCCGCATTCTTGAACACCTTTTGGCTGAGGGTGTCTTGGATGAAAGGCGCGGTCGCCTCTTTCTGGGAGAACGCCTCAGCGAACTACAGGAACGCGGCGGTGGGTTCCTGCATAACAATTTTGCCTCCGAGCGTATGGGGCTCCCGGTCATCGACGCCGTCACTGGGGTAGTGTTAGCCTGGGTGGCCAACCCCCCGACTGAATCTGGCACCGTTGCCTTGGGTGGCCGTCACTGGCGTTGCACTGTGGTATCCGGCGAGATTATCCTCAGTCCAACCGCCTCCCAAGCGGGAGCTACTACCTGCCTTTATGCCAGTCGTGGGGTCCCATGTCAGCGAGCCTTTGCTGCCCACGTCCAGAGGGGTTTGGGTCTAACGCCCCAGGAAACCGTTGTCATCTCAGGGCAAGATGCCGTTTTCTGGTGGCATTTCGGCGGGTTTGCCTACGAACAGCTTCTCTTGGCAGCCTGCCCCTCACTCCGCCCCGCGAATCATACCACCGGCTTAGCTATCCTTGGCAACCCCAATCTCCAAGAATTGCATCGCTTAGCCCGCCAACCGAAAAGACTCAAAAACCTCGTTGCTCCCCTGGCGACGCGCTTGGCCTCCTCCTTCTCGCCCGGCGAATTCCACGATTATCTGCCCGAAGCTATCCAACAAGCAGTTATCACTGAGTTATTCGATCTCCCGGCTTTTTGTCACTGGTTGACATCCCTGCGCCTTATACATGTAGGTCCTCCAGACCCTGCCGGCCAAGAACTCTATCCATTGTGCATTGAATAATTAACCTCATATGCAGGCCCTGCGGGTAATCATCGCCGCGTGGTTATGGGGTGCACTGGTTGGGAGAAAGCCGCAGTAACTGGGTATCCCGGCGAGAAAGGAACCATTGGGGCAACCGGAGTATTACTTTCTGAAAATAGAATCTGGAATCACCTATGTCTTGTCAGATCGGTCGCCTAATGCTATTATGTAAAAAACTTATTGATTTTTTTGGCTATTAGCATTTTGTCACCGGGGGAGAAGATCTTTGCTGCCAAGCCGGTTGGCCCAATTGGAGAAAATTCAAAAGCATGCCGCGGCGGTAGCTGCCCAGATCAGCGCCATGGCCCAAGCTGCGGCCAACGAAGCGGAATTTCGCCGTCCTTTCGCTAATCTCATTGAGGCCATCGGGCGGGAGTTCGACATTCCGATAATCCTGCGGGAAGAGTATTCTTTGGCCCAGGGCCGGGCTGACGCCGCCTATAATCGCCTGATCGTGGAGTATGAGAACCCCGGTTCCCTGCGACCTTCCCTCTCCCACCGCCACACCGCCCATGCGGTACAGCAAGTCAAGGACTACATGGAGGGGGTATCTCAGGAGGAACGGCAGCAGTTGGCCCGCCTGGCCGGGGTGGCCACCGATGGCAAATTCTTTATTTTTGTGCGCCATGTGGACGAGGACTGGCTGGTGGAGCCACCGGTGCCGGTCAATCCCCAAACGACCTCCCGTTTCCTGAAGCTGCTCTTTTCTCTGGTATCCGGGAAGGCCCTGATCCCCATAAATCTTATCGATGATTTCGGCGCCCAGAATTTAACCGCACAACGCATCACCCGAGCCCTGAATACTGCTTTGGATGGCGACCTCCCAGCCCTGGTCCGAACCTTGTTCGAGCAATGGGCCACGTTCTTCGGCGAGGTGTCCGGCTATGAGGAAGGTTCGGCCCGTTTGCGTGACAAGCCGGAACTCAAGAAGTTCGCCCGGGCTATGGGTCTGGACCCGAGCCGGGTATTTCCGCCCCGCCTTTTCTTTGCGGTCCACACTTATTTTGCCATTCTCATCAAGTTTATTGCCTGGCTGGCCCTGTCTCGTTTTATCTCGCCCCTGGGGGGTGGACCGAATCTGGTGACCTTAAGTCAGTTGGAGTCCGGCGAACTTCGGCAACGTCTCCAGGACATGGAGCGAGGCGGCCTCTTTCGGGCCCTGGGTATCCGCAACTTTCTGGAAGCTGATTTTTTCGGCTGGTATCTCCATACCTGGACACCGGAGATAGAGGCTGTCATTCGTCTGCTCATCGAAAATCTGTCGGATTACGACCCCGGCACCCTGGAGGTCAGCCCGGAGCAGGCCCGAGACCTCCTCAAAAAGCTCTACCATAATCTCATGCCCCGTGAACTCCGGCACGACTTGGGGGAATACTACACTCCCGACTGGCTGGCCCAACGGGTCCTGGACATGCTGGAGGGCGGCAAATTCAAGGGCGACCCCCGTAAAAAGATCCTGGACCCGGCCTGCGGTTCCGGGACTTTCCTGGTGCTGGCGATCGGGCGCATCAGACAGTATGGTCAGCAGCAGGGGTACAACGAACGGGATACCCTGGAGGCCATCCTCAGCAACGTGGTGGGGATTGACCTCAACCCTCTGGCGGTCATCGCCGCCCGGACCAATTATCTCCTGGCCCTGGGAGACCTGTTGGCGCATCGGCAACGGGAGATTGATCTACCGGTCTACCTGGCCGATTCCATCCTCACCCCAGCAGCCGGCAAGGACCTCTTTGGGAAAGATAAGTATCCCATCAAGACCACGGCCGGTATTTTTGCGGTGCCGGCCGTCCTCAAAACCCGGGAGCACATCGAGGCCTTGGCCAATCTCCTGGAAGAATGTATTGAATCCCACGTCCCCCTGGCTGCCTTCCTGGCTCGCGTGCAGACCCGCCTGCAGCTCCCTGAGGCCAACTGGACCGAGGCCCAACCTCTCCTGGCCGACCTGTACACCCAGTTCCAGGACCTGCACGCCAAAGGGCAGAACGGCATCTGGTCCCGCATCCTGAAGAACGCCTTCATGCCGCTGTTCCTCCGGGACTTTGACTACATCGTGGGCAATCCCCCCTGGGTCAACTGGGAGAGCCTGCCCGAAACCTACCGCCAGGATACCAAACCCCTGTGGCAGCACCACGGCCTCTTTCCCCACAGTGGCATGGACACTATCCTGGGCAAGGGGAAAAAAGACATCTCCATGCTCATGACCTATGCCGCTATGGATTCTTACCTCAAGGATGGGGGGAGGCTGGCCTTTGTCATTACCCAATCGGTCTTCAAGACCACCGGAGCAGGCCAGGGGTTCCGACGCTTCCTCCTGGGCAGTGGCACCCCCATCAGGCCGATCCATGTGGACGACCTGAGCTCCTTTCAGCCCTTCGAAGGCGCCACCAACCGGACAGCGGTGGTGGTACTCCAGAAGGGGCGGCCGGTTGCCTATCCGGTACCCTATACCTTCTGGCAAAAGACTGTATCGGGGAAATCCATAGGATTCGATAATGAATTATCCGAAGTAACAGCAATGACCAGAAGGATTCATATGCAGGCTGAGCCGGTAAAATTGACCGACAGGACCTCTTCCTGGCTCACCGCCCGCCCCCTGGCCCTGAAAGCTATCAAAAAAGTCCTGGGACCTTCCGATTATCAGGCTCATGCAGGAGTGTATTCCGGCGGCGCCAACGGCGTTTATTGGCTAGAAATCTTGACGCAAAGGCCGGATGGCCTGCTGGTGGTGCGCAATCTAACCGAAGGGGCGAAACGTCAGGTCCCCCAGGTCACCGCGGTCCTTGAACCAGATCTGGTCTATCCTTTGCTCCGGGGCCGAGACGTCCGGCGCTGGCAGGCCTGCCCCTCGGCCCATATCCTCATGGTGCAGGACCCTGTGACCCGCCGGGGCATTGCGGAAGAGACGCTGCAGGTTCAGTATCCCCACACCTGGGCTTATTTACAGCAGTTTGAGGGGATTTTGCGGGAACGGGCTGCCTTCAAAAGATATTTTACCCGTCAGAAAAAGAGAAAGCAAATTGATAGCGGACCTTTTTATTCCATGTTTAACGTAGGGGAGTATACTTTTAGCCCTTATAAGGTGGTTTGGCCAAATATGGGGGATAAAGCTCCGGCTGCTGTTATATCTAAAAACAATGATGGACTCATATTCCCACAACATATAATTACCCTGGTTGGATTAGATAATCCTGAAGAAGCATATTATATTTGCTCGATAGTTAATTCTTCGATATTTATGCTTGCAGCCAATTCCTATTCTCAGCATGGGGGTAAAAGTTTCGGAGATCCGCATATATTAGAGAATATTAAAATTAATCATTTTGATGAGAAAAATAAAATACATTTAAAATTAGCTGAATTTGCCCAGAATGCGCATGCAATGGTTGCCTCCAACGATTCAGAGAAACTTGTTAAGTTAGAAGCTGAAATAGATGAGCTCGTTGCCTCTTTATATGGCATAACCGATGCCGAATTCAAAGAAATGCAATGGAACCTCTCAGACCTCCAATCCCGGGGCCAGACCCTGCAGGGGGAGGGAGCGGGGGACGGATGATATGCTGATCACTCTATTATTGGACTAAGGCATTACAGCTATGAAACATGAAGAGTTACTTGCTCGGATTACCATCGATCCGCAGGTCTGCTTTGGTAAGCCCTGCATCCGGGGACATCGCCTCTGGGTCTCTTTGATATTGGACCTGCTGGCCGACGGCATGACCATAGGCGAAATTCTGGCGGAATACCCCGGGCTGGAAGAGGCCGCCGTGCGGGCGTGTATCGCTTATGGCGCTGAAATGGCAGAAGAGCCCGGCAGCGAAGCTCTCTTGACGGTGGATTAGTGGCCTTTGCAATAATCGGAGATATCGGCGATATTGAAATTATCGCCAGCGGCGGCGGCATCCGTGATATTATGCGCTTACAGAAACAGTACGGCCCCGGCAGGTGGCGGAAACTCAAGGGAGTAGCAACAGTACGGTTAGACAATGGCAGGGTGCGCCGAGCCGAGGTGCATTGGTATGAGGCCCATGGTATCGGTAGAAAGAAAATGAAAATTAAAAGATTCCTGGATTGACGTATGACTGATACAAAAGAAAAAATACAATTTGTCCTATGCCTGGAAAATAAAGATTGTGACGACTTGGAAAAGCGCAAGATTTATCAGGTAGTTCCGGATGCAGAGGCCGAAAGCGAAGGGTATCTGAGGGTCATTGACGAATCAGGGGAAGATTACCTCTACCCCCGCACCTATTTTCTGCCAGTGCAGCTGCCTGAGGAAGTGCAGGAGGCCTGGGGCCTCACGCGGTAGGCTCGTGCTGTCTGCTTCGATGGAATGATGAGGCCATACCATGCCCAACCCCCTCTCTGGCCTTACTCCCGCCCTGGCCGCCATTTGCACCAAGGGTAAGGTTCTGCCTGCCACCGGCCAGGCTCTTCTGGATCTGTTGGGTCCGGACTTTGATGAAACCTTTGACCGCCTCCTGACCGATCAAGATGATAAGAAAAAGCCCGTAGAGATAGTCCTGGAGCCGCCCCCCTGGAAACTATATCGTCCCCTGACCGCCCGGCCCCGGGTGGATGACCACGTCTTCCGCTATTTTTTGGATGGCTCCGCCCGG
>CAZARS010000110.1:1549-9287 GCA_964487625.1 uncultured Desulfobacca sp. | reverse complement strand
GCATCATTGCTGACAAAGAAATACTCTGCCAGACGATAGAAAGCCCAATACTGCCCCAGGCCATGCCCTACTTCCGGGTAAGCACTGCCATTCTTCTGCCCCTGGATAATCTGCCAACGCCCGGACACTTCTGGCGCCGACATCCCCCGGCCCACCTGGACCGCCACATAATCAATATGCCCATTAAAATAGCCAGGCCATGAAGTTTGCGTTGCTCCCATCCTCAAAGGGGCATTGGCAGCAAAGAAAGCATTTGGCAGAGAAAACGTCGAAGAAGGCTCGCCATCCAAGTAAAAGGTAATGGCCCCATCTAACCTAGTGACCACAAGGTGGTGCCAATCCGTGTCTGTTAAGGTAATGGTCGATGTGAGAGTAAGGGTATTTATGCCCTCAAGAGAATAGCTGAAAGCAAGCCTATTGGCTCCCGTAATATAAACAAGCCATGATCTCTGATTGCCGGTCTGGTTCCAAACCCCCACCAGAGCCATAGCTCCGGTAGTATTCCTCTTCATCACCAATTCCACGGCAAAATCTTGGTCAGCCAGGAGAAAGTCAGTACCTGGAGAATAATAGGCATGCTGGCCGCTGCCGGAGAGAGATAAAGCCGTCGGCCCTGGTTGGCAGATGCCGGTGCTATAAACTGCACTGCCGCTGCTCATAGCCAGCTCGGCACCTTTCTCGGAGTCTCTCAAAGTACCATTAAACCGCCAAACACCCTTGCTTTTCCCGTAGTCACGGTACCTTGGCCACCAACAGAACCGATTGAAACTCTCTTCTCCACAAAGGGCGATGTTTTCAATATCATTCCTAGTATGGACCGGCACGATGGGACCGTGCTGGCCGCCAAAACGACGCCAAAACTCGTTCTGGGCCCCCTGATGCAACGCCAGAAAGGTATTTTTAAGATCAAAGCGGTTCACCAAAAAAGGTGCCAGCGGATGGCTATAGTGGACCAAGGTTGGCCCACGCCAGGGATTGCGACCATAGGCATTGAGAGAGATGGCCAACCGCGGGACAAATGGATAGGGGTCATTGACCGTGAGATCAAAGCCGAAATCATCCAGGTAATATGCCGGGCCCACCGGCACCTGGACAGGTCCGCCCGTATATTTAAATTCCACCACCCGGAGGCGCTGCCCGGGAAAGGTCAGATGCTCATCGAATTTCAGATCAATAAGATCAAAACTCCCTTGCGCTGGAGGGTTATCCACCAGACAGATATCCACCAAGGTTAAGGGATGGGTCAAAGTGCCGCCACTCTCCGGCAAAAAGGCATGCAAAGGGATGGTTACCCGCACCCACTGATCTTGGACCACCGGGTCATCATGATAAAAATAGTTACCGTAAGCATCCCGTACCTTTGTCCTGACCAGGAGCGGGCGATCAGTATATTGTCTGATCAGATAATTCAATGATCCAAAGGTATCGCTCCGGACATCCTCGGGGATGCCCACAAAAAACCCCAGCGCTTGGAGGGTAGCGGGGTTAAGATTCCAGGTGAAACGCTGCTTGGTGTAAAAGAGCTTGCCGTTAATAGTTTCTTCCTCGGCCACATCATAAAAAAGCATCTCGTAGGGCCGGCCCGGTTCCCCTTGATGGACTGACCAATTGCCCCAGGCTTGGGGCTTGCGATCCCGACAGTCAATGAGGTTCCCCAATCTCCAGAATTGATTAAAATCTAGGTCAAAGTCTTGCCAGTCAGGATAGTAATCGCCGAGGCCGTGGACATAGGTATGGGCTTCCCCAAACGGCTCAGGATCATCAGGGCGGGAATCATTGAGGATCACCTGCAATCTATGGGGCCGGATTTCTTGATTGCCACAGGTCAGCAGCCAGGTATCCCCGACCTCCAGGCTACCATCAAGCCAATAAGCCTTGAGACCATAACCCAGGTCAAGGGGCTGCAAGGCTGTGGCGCTGGTGACGGTCTCCTCGCTTTCCAGCACCAGATCGACCCCGGAGCGCTGCACCAGGACCTTGGCCGCCCCCGGCGGCCCCCCAGCCGTCACCGTGAGCTGGAAATGTTTCACGGTGGCCAGGGTAAAGCCATCCTGCACGATCAATGGCGCGGTTCCGGTCCCGGCAGCCTTGAGGAATTTCTGAACCCGGGAACTAGCCCCGGCACTCCGTAACCTGAACCTGAGACGCTTGATGGTTTGGAAGTACGGCTGGCTCAAGTCCCAGTTAAACCCATAGCCGCACCAGGCCGAAAACTGCGGCCCGCGATAGTAGGCCGGTTGAAAACGGAGAGCCCGCCCCCCCGGAGACGGAGCCGGCGGCAACTCAGTGCCAAATCGCTCCAAACCCGCTTTCCCCAAGGTGCTATCGGCATAAAGGAGATAGGGGCCCCGGTCATGCCACTGGCGGTTAAAATCATCCCAAACCAGGGGGTTGCCATTGCTGGCGGCATGCTCCATATAGGTCTGCCAAAAAAAATCCAACAGGGCGGTCGGGTCCAGCCCCCGTTCCCGATACGCCAAATAAACGGCCGCCATGGCATCAAAGATCCGGTCCACCGCAAAATCATAGGTGTAATCGGTGGCCGACCGCCAGGCCCGGCGTATACAGGGAGTGGAATTCAAGGCTTCGTATTTCTTCGCCCTCTCCCCGGTCTGGTAAATATAATAGACTTGCACCTCGGTGCCATCTGGGAGAGGGGTTCCCAGGGAGACCAGGGTCTCGTTCCCCGTATTGACAAAGTCACCGCCGCTATAATAATTCGTCTCCCCAGCTTCGGGGTCGACCCAGAAACCACCCCAAGCAAACAATGTCTCAGCTGGCCAGACGCCCCGGATAAAATATACCCGGCCCCCGCCCCACGCCTCAGGAATCCGGAGGGCATTGTCCCGCACGATAAAGGTTATCCCGCTCCATGCCCCACAGATCGCCTCCTGCAATGGTGTGCCGCCACAATTATCAAATGTCCAGTTAAATTGGCTGGCCCTGGCCCAACTGATCCCCTGTGCCATGTCTCATCCTTCGTGCTTGGAAAAAGGAAGCAATGTTGACAGGTCAATGGTGAATTACCATCGCTGACCACCAATCACCAACCACCGTCATTCCGCCCCTCGTGCCCTTTGGGCCCTCGGCTCGGAGATTCTGGGCCGCTCCGCTCACCTGTGCTCCCCTCGGCAAGCATCCCTGCCCCTCCTAAAACAGATCGCCAAACTTCAAAACCTGGGTTACTTCCTTCGGGAGATGGGACCAAAGTTCCCCCCACAGGTTATCGAGACTGCCCCCCGCCTCGCGGTCGCTCCCCTCCCAGGGTGTTGCCAGAGCCTGATCCACCTCGGCCTCGGCGTTGACCAACTCCTGGATGGCCGCCAAGACCCGTTGGAGGGCCGCCTTGCGTGTCTCCTGGGCCGCCTTAAGATTGGCCAAGTATTCCTCGAAATACATACTGCCTTTCCCCCTCTGTCGCGATAAAGCCAGACCTTGGACCTTGACCTCTTATCTGCCCCTTACTCACCCTCGGGGCTCTGCCCAGTTATCTTTTAAATAGGCCGAAAAGCCTGGGCTATGCAGTTACCTGATGTCCATCCGAAAAGTTCTCAGCTCCCTCTCCCCGCCCCGCAAGGAGAAGGTTAGAGTGAGGAGAATAATAATTTATTTCAACTTGTTATTAATTAATCTTCTGCTTGCCTACAATCTCATCCCAGTTCTACCATATTCCGGCTGGACACCAACGATTATCGCCTTCTGGGCTCTCAGACCGTTGGAACAGGGAAAGACCATAACATCTTTTCCCTCTTCCCTCTTCCCTCTTCCCTCTTCCCTTATGTTTGCGGAAATTAACTGCTGACCATGCATGACTGGCCATTGCCCACTGCCTCACGGCTCATAGGCTGCCACATAAATTTTGTCCGCCTCACTCCAGCAGAAGAGCAAACACGCCTCACAGATTGCCTGAATGGCTTTCCAGGCTGGGATTCCTTCAAACCTCACCCCGATCTGGTAATCTGCTAAGGCTTGCCGGGCCGAGGCGAAGCTCCTAGGTTCGATGGCCTCCTGTAATCCGCAGCTCTCCAGGATATCCTGGATGATATCAACGGGATTGCTGCTCGCCCCTTTCACGAGGCGCACCTCCACCACCCCCGTCGGCCCCTTCAGGAAAATATCACCCGTCTCCGGATTCATCTCATAGGCTGATATCTCCGCACCGTTAAAATAGAGGTTGGTAAACGCCACAAACGGCGCCCCAGGTACTGTATATCTGCTGGCCCTGGTATAAGCCGTAAAGATAAATCGATCCCCTGCCACCAGATCCACGCCGGCTCCCGGGATGAAATAGACCATCACCCCATCCCGGAGACGGCATGGCGTGGTGCTGGTCGTCGAAAGGAGACCGGTCTTTTCCCAGGAAGCCCCACCATCAATGCTCCACCGCCAAGTAGCGGCGGTAATCTCCCCAGTGGTCTCTGCCTCGATGAGGAACTCTAAATCCTGGGTATTCGTCGGCTCCCCCATGGCTACGAGCTGCGCGCTGCCTTGACCCACCTTGGTGATACTCCCTAAATGGGGTTTCTCCGAAGCCGCCAGCTCAGCCCGAGTTTTATAAGGACCAGCCATATATGGCTGCCGTCGGCCAGACGGCTCCGGGGCACCAATAAGCTGCTGCAGGGCGTCATAGTGCACCTGCACGGAAAAAATCTTGGCCTGATATTTCCCCGTCGAGGCCGCCGTGATATCTCGGATATCTTTGATACGCCCGACATATTGCAGAACCCAGGAAACCTCGCCGGTGGGTAAGTCAAACCCTGTAGAGAGATGCAGCTTTTTGCCATACCACAGACCATCAGCCATGAGAAAATTCTGATGTCCCGGTATCCATTGGCGCTGGCGATTATCGAGAGTCAAGGTATGGGTTACCTTCGGGAAATCATGGAAAGAGATCGGCCGCCGGGCTACCACCGGCTGACAATCGGTGATCATCGTCTCATCCAAGGTCACCCACCCCGCCAGCGTTAACTCCCGCAACTTACCTGGAAAATCTCCGTCGACGGCACAGCCTGGGTCCATCTCGCCAGCCTCATCAAGGCCATAGGCCGTATAGGCATCCGCCTCACCCGCCGTGGTTACGGCCCAGGACCGGGTAAACTCCCCGAATTCAATCCTCAGTTGGCAATATCGGCCCAGTTTTATCCGGCTCCCCCACGCTATCGATAACCACGGCGCCTGGGACAGCGCTGTGGGATTGTCGGCCGCCCGCAGGAAAAGGTATGCAGTGGCGTAGCCCACCAGGGACACATAAGAGGGAATTACTGTTGACAGCTGCCCCAGATACGGTTGTAAGCTGGATGACGTCCAGCTCCCGTTCGTTACGTAACCATCCGCCAATGCAAGTTCACCCACCTGCGGACAATGGCAGTTCTCGAAGCTTCCCTGACCCGGCTGCAGGCCCATATCCATGGCAAACGGCCCGATCTCAGCTTGCAGCCGCGGCCTGGCCCCGACGCCCCGCTTTTCCTCCTGCCCATAGCCTGTCCCGGCCTGTTTCACCCTTTACTCCTTAAGCTTTTTTCCTGGACCTCGTTGCCCTGCCCGATTCACTGTTCCTGCAAAATAATCCGCCCTGTCCAATAGCCTGGCTTTTCTTCGGTAAAATCAAAATCATTCACCCAGAGACATTTCATAGTCAGATCCGTCTGCTTGTCTCGATAATAATGGATCTCCGTATTCATCTTTTTCAATAATAACAGCTGATCTTTTAATTGCTCGGTTATGAGCACTAATCTTAACTCCACCATCTTTTTCTGAGGACGGACATAACTTTTCAGGGTGCCATCCAAAGTCCGCCCATAATCATTCACATCCGCAATCGTCTCACTCTGGCCCAACGTGGGTATGTGATAAAATTCCAACTTGTGGAGAATGTTATCGGCATCGAAGTAAGTAAACCGGCTGGTCGCCAGCTCCCGATAGACCACCGTGTAGTAGATGGTCTGGATCAACGCCATCCCCTGGGCCATCGGTCTGGTGCGGCGGTGATAAAGTTCCACCGGTTGAATCAACAACCCCCAGGTTTGGTGCAACACCGCCCTATCAATGGCATCCAGGAGCTCCATTACCTCCAGAGCTGCTTGATACTGCCGATCCCCCCGGCGGCTGCCACTCAACAGCAAGGTATTCAAAAGGAGTTGATTCCCTACCTGCCGATGCCGGGTATGACTCAAATACATCAGATGTGGACTAATCAACAGCAATGGCAGCCGGTTAGCCTGGCGCCAGACCTCGGGATCAAAGTGGGTAATGAATTCCACTTTGGCCAACCCCGGCACTTGCGCGGCGGCCTGATAAAATGCCTGGGCGATTAGCGCGGTCTCCCTCATCTGCACTCCCCAGAGCGGCCCAGGATACCCCGCCGGGATCCTTAGCCGCTCGCCAACTTCCTTAAAAATCCCGCAAAGCAGCGCGACTAAAAACCCGCCCAGCGGCCTGGCTAGCCGTGGTATTCAGCGAATCAAAACGCACTGCTTCCTGGCCGTCCACCAGCAGGCGGGCCTGTCCGTCAGCCACCTCCCGCAGGAAAGCCAGCGCCTTCTGATAATTTTTTTCCCTTATCTCGGGCATGACGGCCCGTCGGCTATAGAGATGATAAATCGCCAGATCCACCGCCAAAGACTTCACCCGGTCCGGGACAGGGTTGAACGGTACCACATACCTGCCGGCCAGATAAGCGTCGATTTCCGCAGCAGCCCGAGCCAAACATGCCTGAACCACCTCACTATCCGGTTGACTGCCGCTCTCCGTCGTCAGTTCGGCCAACTCGTGCACCGGCACCAACTTTTCAATATCTGCTTGTGTACAATACGCCATGCCTCGCTCCGGCCGCACCAGTGGTCAGAGGGCGGGGAAGCCCCTACCCCCTGATCACTAGTCTTTCTTCTTATTCCAGCTCGATGGACAGAATGGCCGTAGCAGGATTGGCCAAGCTGCATTCGCTCCAATTAAACCCCAACCTCGTCATTAGCCGCCCCTGAAACATCGTCGCCGGTCGATAATAGTCTAAGCGACAGATCCGGGGATTACTGCCGGCCACTTCGTAGAAGGTCATATAGTCATCTTCAGCAATCCCTGTTAGCCGAACTTCCCGAATGATCGCCGGAGATGCCATTTCCCAATCCCCACCAGTTGCATCAAAAGCTACCTGCACGAACTTTTTCCCAAGGACTTCTGTTACTGACATTTTACCTCTCCATTTCTATGGCAAGAGATTTTTTTCTTTTGCCACTACTAGTTTGAATAATTATATAATCAGGCCAATTGTAGGTTACCTTTGAGTTATTCCAATTTTGCCGGTTATCATATTCTACTGCCAAGAGATTTTTATTATTATCCGCATTCCAGATAATGAGATGCGACACATTAGCCGCATTAACTAAATAAAGAGTAAAGTCTGCTACTGATAATTTATTGCCTGCCGTAATTGATGAGAGGGCCACTCCTCCAGCGCTATATTCTCCAGTTTTTCCAATATCGTAGCTCGATATCTGTGACCACAATTTATGACTCTTATTAAAAGTATAATTTGACAGGATAGCCATTTTCAGGTTGCTGCCAACTGCGGCCGGATCATAAATCTTTATCGTCGAGGCCATCTTAAGAACCTCCAATAACGGTTGTTACTTCATTCCACTTCTCATGCGCTCCAATGGAACACCCACCTGTTTCATTATATCGAGGGTTACCGAAATAGTCTGTGGTCACGAATGAAACAGCAGTTTGGTCACCAGCCCGG
>CAZARS010000110.1:730-1501 GCA_964487625.1 uncultured Desulfobacca sp. | reverse complement strand
CGCCAGGATTGACCAGCTTAGAATCTCCAACAACAGAATTAGCATCAGATGATAAGCTTGCTTTCCATGATGCGTAGCTAATCGGCGGTTGATCATAGCCTGCAGCAATTCTAAACCAAAAAGGTGTGCCATCAACATCTGGATCATAGCATTGATAATCCCATGTTCCAGAAGGAGTTGCCCCACTGGACAGGTAAATCCATCCATAAACTTTGGGCAGCGCAGTTTGAAAATCTCTTAGATTAGCAATGAGATTATTTTTAATCTTCGTTTTGTTTGAAAATTTTGCCAGCACCGCTATACCAAGTCTACAATCGTAACAAGTATTATTATATATTTGGATATCAGTATCTGCATGATCATTCGGATTTGTTCGAATTCCAGAACCCATAGAGCCGATTACAATGTTATTATAGAATTTTATCTTAACAGAACCGCTAGATCCTCCATGGTGATCTATGCCAACACCATGAGACATAAAGGGAGAGTAGTCGCTCCTTATGATATAGCCGTGATCTCCTCTTTGCCATCCCTGTGACATCGGTGCAGTAAATACAAGCGTATCATTTGTTTTATAGGTTGTAGTAATGCTTGCAATTGTAGCACTTTCTCCTGTTCTTAGATTTGTTATCATATTACCGGCCACCACTCCAATTTCTACAAAATTACCCATTTCCATCGTAACAAATTGAGTCGTGCTGCTACCCCATCCTGCTCTATGTAATGGATGGCGCCAGATATTCGTGACTACATTATTATAGGATTCCCCAT
>CAZARS010000110.1:0-717 GCA_964487625.1 uncultured Desulfobacca sp. | reverse complement strand
ACCCGCATAGAGAAGTGTTCCACAAGCTGCAGCGTTCACATAATTATATCTGACGATTCTGTTTGCACCGGCAGAAACGGAGATAGCTTGACAGTCAGGCAAGAGTCCGCCCATACCAAAGGGACCTATATACTCAACAATATTGTGTTCTATCAAAACATTATCCTGATTCGGTTCATCATGAGAGACGTATAGGCCGTCACCAGCATATTGGACGTGATTGTATCTTGCAACAATGTTCGTGTTTCCCCAGTCCCATAATACGGCCTTTTTACTACCAAGATATTTAAAGGTGCAATATTCTATTGTTGTCCCATTACAATAGTCAAACCACAGATTTGCATTTCTAAAATTTACGTATCTA
The DNA here is from genome assembly GCA_964487625.1 of uncultured Desulfobacca sp. Lineage (GTDB taxonomy): Bacteria > Desulfobacterota > Desulfobaccia > Desulfobaccales > Desulfobaccaceae > Desulfobacca. Next base: position 353 of record CAZARS010000110.1, on the reverse strand, counting down.
AAAGTTATGTTATTTTTATTATCTATCTTAATTGAAGAGCTGCCAATCTGAACATTGTAATCGCTTGGCACGCCTGATGGGGCCTTAGCGTATATTCGCTTGGTGGCTCCATTTACTGTCCACACTTCACCAGGAACAAACGCTGCCATCTCGTCATTAGTTGGAACTCTATTCATGGCAGTCACGTATGAAGCTGGTTCGTGGTCAAAGAATAACACTGCCTTATCGGGATCAGAGGGGACACCAATATAATAGACTTGATTATCTGCATGTGCGAGGGTCCAGGAAGTTCCAGCCTTCCAGCGACGGCTCGGAAGGTATAGATAATTCCCGCCACCAGGATCGCCTGAGCC
>CAZARS010000109.1:0-9441 GCA_964487625.1 uncultured Desulfobacca sp. | reverse complement strand
TCTTCATTCACCCCGATGAAGGTAGTATTCAGGGCCGGGATGACGGGTTTCATATTGGGCATGGCCGCCAGGAACTGCACCCCGGCGCCGCAGGCCGTAGATAAGACGATCTCATAATCGGCCACGGCATCGGTCAAGGGTTGCATGAACTCTCGGTCGCATTGGCGTTCCACGGTGATCTCGCCGATCTTGACGGGCTTGCCGTTCTGGCCCCGGGCCAACTTTATCTGAGAGGCCAACAGCCCTACTTCTTTTTCACCACCCGCCAGGCAGACGGCCACGCAGGTGCCGCAGCCGACGATGAGGATCTTTTCATAGGGCTCCAGGGCCGCTTTGATCTCTACAAATGGTTTGCGCTCTGCAATTATCATGGTTGCACCGCCACCTGAGTTTGTTCAGATTGATATTCTCCGGCCCAGCCCTGGAGCTTCTGCCGCCACAGCGGATTGAGGGGGCTAGGGCCCAGCTTTTGGATCCGGTCGGTAAACCCTTTTACTACCTCCACCCACTTGGGAGCATCGGAGGCAGCCACTTCAAACATTTCCAGGCGTTCCGAGCCTAGGCCACATTCATCCAGCAGGTGTTTGGCATATTCCACCCGTTCCCGAGCCCGGAGGTTACCTTCCAGGAAATGGCAGCTTCCGGCTTCGCAGCCACTGACCATGACCCCGTCCGCTCCCGCCTCGAAGCCCTTGAGGATGTGCAGGATATCAATCCGCCCGGTGCACAGGTATTTGACGATGCGCACCGTGGTCGGATACTGCATCCGGGCCGAGCCGGCCATGTCAGCGGCGGTATAGGTGCAGTAGGTGCAGATGAGCGCCAGAATTCTCGGTTGAAAAGCCTTCTCGTTCATCTCAATTCCTCCCGCCCCAACCGAGGGTGGCCCAGAATGGGTTGAAGGCCTCAATCTTAGCGATAAATTGTTCATCCAAGTTGTGTTTCACGCTGATGGCCTTGCGGGGGCAGGCGCTGGCACAATTGCCACAACCTTGACAGGCTGCGGCATCAATGGCCACCACCCCTTCACTCTCGTCCATTTGGGGCACCCCATACGGGCAGGTGCGCACGCAGGTGAGACAGGCCACACATTTGAGTGGATCCACCTGGGCCACGGCCCCCGGCACATACATTTCGGCCTTGGACAGGACTCCCAAGGCCCGCCCGGCAGCCCCTTTAGCCTGGGCTAGGCTCTCTTCCAGATACTTGGGACTGTGGGCCAGGCCGCAGATATACACTCCCGAAGAGGCGAAATCCACCGGCCGCAGCTTCAGGTGGGCCTCCATGAAGAACCCATCCGCATCAAAGGGTAGCTTCAGGACCTTGGCAATCTCCTGGCTAATCGGATGGGGCCGGATCGCCGCCGACAGGACCAGGTAATCCGCGGTTAGGGCCAGATCCAGGTCCAGCGCTTGGTCGTGCACCAAGACTTGGAGTCCTTGGGGCGTGGCGGTCACCTGAGGCTTGTGGTCTAACTCATAGCGCACAAAGTGCACGCCCAGGTCCCGGGCTTCCTTATAATAAAGTTCCTTCAGCCCGTAAGTCCGCATATCCCGGTAGAGGATAAATACCTGGGCCTGAGGGTTGAGCTTTTTAATGGTAATGGCATTTTTCACCGCCTCCCCGCAGCAGATGCGGCTGCAATACATATGTTCCGGCTCCCGGGAACCCACGCACTGGATCATCACCACCCGGGGCCCGGCCTGAAACGCCGCGGGGTCGGCATGCAGTTTGTCCTCCAACTCCAGTTGGGTCATGACCCGTTCATCCTGGCCGTAGAGGTATTCCTTGGGCTTATATTCGGTGGCACCGGTGGCCACGATAATGGCGCCGAAATCCACCTCCCGCTGGCCGTCACCGTTCGCCAGGGTGCCCCGGAACTTGCCGATGCTCCCCGAAACGTGTTCCACCGTGGTGTTGGGCAGCCACTCAATAAGGGGGTGCGCCTCCACCCGTCGGCTCAGCTCCTCAATCAGCGGCTTGATCTCGTGGCCTTCCAGGGTTTTCACCATCTTTTTGGCCAGACTACCGCTGAGCTTATCGCCATACTCCGTCAGATAGACTTGATAGCCGGCCTCGGCGATGGTCAGCGCCGCGGTCAGACCTGCCAGATCTCCACCCACCACCAAGGCCTTCTGGCTCACCGGGAAAAGGAGATCCCGGATGGGTTGTAGGGTAGCGGCCCGGCCCACGGCCATGCGCACCAACTCTTTGGCCTTCTCGGTGGCTTCCTCGTGGTCAGCCTGGTGGACCCAGGAATCCTGATCCCGGATGTTGGCCATCTCAAAGAGATACTTATTGAGGCCGGCCTTGCGCAGGTTCTCCTGGAACAAGGGTTCATGGGTGCGGGGGCTGCAGGAGGCCACCACTACCCGGTTGAGTTTATGTTCTTCGATCACCTGGCGCATATTGTCCAAGGAATCCGTAGCGCAGGTGAAGGTGTAATGGTCAGCATAGACTACGTGGGGCAGGGTCTTGGCATACTCAGACACGCTGGCCACATCCACCACCCCGGCGATATTTATTCCGCAGTGGCAGACAAAGACGCCGATGCGGGGTTCTTCCGACCAGATATCCCGCTCCTCTGGATACTCTTCTTTGGTCAGCAACGTCCCCTTGGCCTCCGCCAGAAAGGCGGCCACCGCCCCGGCTGCGGCCGAGGCATTCCCCACCGTCTCGGGGATATCCCGGGGGGCTTGGAAGACGCCGCAGGTGTATATGCCTGGCTGGGTTGTGGCCACGCTATCCAACGGCAGACTTTCCACAAAGCCATACCGGTCGGTCTGGATGCCGCAGACGGCCGCCAACTCCTTGCTGGCCGGATGGGGGTTGAGGCCCACGGAGAGGACCACCAGGTCAAAGATTTCGGTGGTTACCTGCCCCGATTCATCTACATAGGTCAGCTCCAGGTTCTTGGTCTGGGGATCCTGCGCCACCCGAGAGACCATGCTGCGCACATAGCGCACCCCATGGGAAGTCTTGGCCCGTTCATAATAGCGGTCAAAGCCCTTGCCCTGAGCCCGGATATCAATATAGAAGATGCTGGGTTTGATGTTGTGATCATGCTCCTGGGCGATGATGGCCTGCTTGGTGGCATACATGCAGCAGACATAGGAGCAGTATTCCCGGCCGCAGGAGGCATCCCGGGACCCCACACATTGGATCCAAGCCACTTTCTGAGGGGCTTGGCCGTCGCTGGGCCGCAACACATGCCCGCCGGTGGGTCCGGTGGCCGACAGCAGCCGCTCAAACTGCAGCGACGTAATAACGTTGGGGTAACGGCCGAAGCCATATTCCGGCTTCTGGGCGGCGTCAAAGGGCCGGAAGCCAGGAGCCAGGATTAAGGCCCCCACCTCCAACTGCCGAGTCTGGGGCGCCATCTTATGCTCGATGGCCCCGGCCTTACAAGCTGCCACACATTGCAGACATTCGGAACAGATACCGCAGTTGAGGCAGCGTTCGGCCTCGGCTATGGCCGCTTCCCGGGTAAAGCCCAGGTTGATCTCCTTAAATCCCTTGACCCACTCACTGTGAGGCAGCTCCGGCATGGCGGCTCGGGGCTGTTTGGGGGTGTTGGGTGGAATGGGCGCCCAACGGCCTTCGGTGTCAGGGACGGGCCGCAGAGGCAGTTCCCGATCGGCTTTAAGATCCTGCCCTTTGAGATACCGGTCAATGGAGATGGCCGCTTCCCGCCCGGCCGCCACAGCGGCGATGGCAATATAGGGACCCGAGACCACATCGCCGCCGGCAAAGACACCGGGACGGCTCGTGGCCAGGGTTTCCGGATCCACTGCTATGAGCCCCCGGGGCGTCAGGTTGATGCCATCGGCCTCAGTGAGGAACTTCAGGTTAGCCCGCTGGCCAATGGCCATGATGACCACGTCGGTCTGGCGGGTGTCAGTCTTGGCCTCGTCATACGTCGGGGCAAAACGACCCTGCTCATCAAAGACCCGAGTGACGGCCTTGAGCACTAGACCGCTGACCTTGCCATCTCTGCTCTGGATTTCTTTGACGCCCCACCGGTGGTTGATCTTAATACCTTCCTGCTCGGCTTCGGCGATCTCCCAGGGAGAGGCCGGCATCTCCTCCCGGTTTTCTAAGCAGATGATCTGGACCTGGCCACCCTGCCGTCTGGCCGTGCGGGCTACGTCCATGGCCACATTGCCGCCGCCGATGACCGTCACCGTCTGGCCAGTGAAGTCAAAGGGTTTGCCGGAGGAGGATTCTTTCAGATATTCCACCCCCCACAGGACCCCCTCGGCTTCGGTCCCCGGCACCGGCAGGCGCACCGAATCCTGGGTGCCGACCCCCAAGAAAGCCGCTTTAAAACCGGCGGTGGTGAGGAGATCGTTCAGGGTCCGGCCTTCGCCCCCGATGGGAGAGTTGAAGTGGATTTTGACGCCCAGGCGTTGGATGTAAGCCACTTCCCGTTGCAGGACTTCCCGGGGGAGGCGGTATTCTGGAATGCCGTAGCGCAGCCAGCCGCCGGCCTCGGGAGCAGCCTCGAAGATTTCCACCTGATAGCCCTGGAGAGCCAGATGGTAGGCGCAGCTCAGACCCGAGGGGCCGGCGCCGATGATGGCCACCTTTTCCTCCCGGTGAGTGATCTCCGGCACCGGCAAGGTAGCCCAATCCACCTGGTCGGCCACGAAACGCTTCAGGCTGCAGATGGCCACCGGCTCATCCACTTCCTGGCGCCGGCAGTCCGACTCGCAGGGATGGGGGCAGATGCGGCCGATGGTGCCCGGCAGGGGCAGCCGCTCCATGATCAAGGCTAAGGATTCCTGGAATTTCTCTGCTTTAATGAGCTGCACATAGCCCTGCACCGTGAGGTTGGCCGGACAGGCCCGCACACAAGGTGCCCGATCCAGCTTTTTGATGGCGTATTGGGCCGGAATGGCCTGGGGGAAATGCCGGTAGGCGGCATGGCGCTGCCCCAACCCCTCGTCAAAGGTGGAGGGCATGAGCACCGGGCAGGCCTCGGCACAGGCTCCGCAGGCATTGCATTTGGACGAATTGATATAGCGGGGCTCCTGGCGCAGGGTCAGAGTAAAATGGCCAGGTTCCCCGGCCAGCGCCGCCACCTCGGATTGCGTAATGATCTCAATATCGGGGTGGCGGGCCACCTCAATGAGTTTCGGCGATATCAAACAGGTGGAGCAATCGTTGGTGGGAAAGGTTTTATCCAGTTGGGCCATGACGCCCCCGATGGAGATATCCTTCTCCACCAGATAGACCTTGAACCCGGCATTGGCCGCATCCATGGCAGCCTGCATACCGGAGATGCCCCCGCCGATGACGGCCACCGCCCCGATCTTGCTCTGTTCAGTTGTCTTCATAGTCATCGCCATATCTACCTCTGGGTCAGCTGCCTGGGGACCCCGACGCTTGCCTTTGCTTGTCCCTTTCTTCATAACAACCCCCGTTTCTGCAAGAGGGGCCGAGGGTCTACGAGGTGCCGGGACAGCCATTTGGCTGTGTCGGGATGCCCCATGGCCAGGCCCATGAGTTCGGTGAAATAGAACACCGGCAGGTAATACTTTTTACCAGCCTGCTTGGAGATGCGTGCCTGGGACATATCCAGGTTGGCCTGACACATCTGACAGGAGACTACAAAACATTCTGCCCCTGCGGCCAGGGCCCGGTCATAAAGGCGGCGCGCCAGGGTGTCCACCAAATCCGGCCGGGCCAACGTCAAGCCGGCGCCGCAGCAATCGGTCTTATAGGACCAATCCAGGGGTTCAGCCTGCAGCACGGTGAGGAGCTTCTCCATGTTCTGGGGATTCTCGTAATCAACTTTATCGGTAATGGCCGGCGGCCGGGAGACCAGACAGCCGTAATACCCCACCGCTTTAAGCCCCTTGAGGGGGCGTTTGACCTTTTTGGCTAAGGTCTGTAAGAAAGTCGGCTGGGTCAGATAATCCAGCAGGTCCCAGATTTTCTTATCCAAGGGAGCCTGGCCGGTCTCGGCGATGGCCTCTTTCTCCGCGGCCTTAAGCCGGTTAAAACAAAGGGCACAGGGCACCACCACATCCAGACCGGCCTTTTGGGCCAAGGCCAGGTTGCGGGCTGGGAGCTCATAGGAGAGTCGGTGGCTGAGACTGTGGGCCGCGCTGGCACCACAACAACTCCAATCCTCCAGCTCCGCCAACTCCAGGTCCAGCAACGGGGTCACCCCCGCAATGGAAGCAGCATAATCGGCGGCGGTGCCTTCCAGAGAACATCCGGGATAATAGGATACCTTCATGGCGTTCTCAGACCCCCGCACGCTGAAAGATTGACTGAATCTCGCCTTTGCCTTTCAAGGCCGGCGGCCGTCCCAGACGCAGGCGTCCCCGTTTGAAGAGGGCCCACCCCAACTTGGCGTTATCCAAGAGTTCCTGAAGATTGGGCTGGCGTCGGAGTTTATAGATCAAGAAACGCTGCATCAGGGACATTTCCGACAATCGCCCGCCGGCCCGGCGGATGCTCTCCAGGAAAAAGCGGTGAGCCGTGGCCACCTCGGGTTGATCCACCGCAGCCCTCTGTTTCAGGGCTTCTTCCTTGAGCCAATCCATGACCCCGGCGATATCAATGCCGTTGGGACAGCGGGTGGTACAGGTCACACAAGAGGCGCAGACCCAGATGGTCCGGGAGCGCAGCAACCGCTCGGTCTGCCCCAGGAGGACCAGACGGATGACCTGATCGGGCAACAGGTCCATGGCAAAGGTCAAGGGACAACCGGCGGAACACTTTTTACATTGATAACAGGCCGATACCGAGATGGCGCTTGTTTGGGCCAGGCGGGTGGCCAGATGCGCCTGCGGTATGAGCGGCTGTGTCGTGGCGATATTCATGAAACCCTGCTCCTGCTTTCTCAGACACCGTCCGGGCTTTCCCTCAGTCCGAACCGGCCGCAGAGGTTGTGGGTAAGTCATTGTTTGCCTTCCCTTATTGCATAAGGCGTACCAAGAGCCGGTAATCCTGGGGGGTGGCCGTATTCCTGACATGGGTTCACCTCAGCGCGCTGCCAGATCCAGTGTTCTTGTGGAATTTTTCAACGGAACCAAAATTGGCGACCTTTAACTTATTGATTTTATTGGTTTCATATTTTGTTTAATATTTCAACAGGGGTGTTGGCAAATTTTCAGGAGGTTCGCTGCCGCCACCCCGCAACACCCGCTGGATGGCCTGGGTGATCTCTTGTTCCGTGAAGGGCTTCTCCAAGTAATCAGCGGTGCCTAACCTCAAGGCCGCGATGGCCGTGCTCAAGGAGCTATAACCCGTCATGACGATGACCGGCAGCGGCGGATAGTGGGCTCGGGCCTGCCGCACCACCTCCAGGCCATCGATGTCGGGGAGATACAGGTCTGCCAGGAGGAGATCGAATGAGGTCTGGGCCAACAACTCCAAGGCCCGCCGCCCGGTGGCCGCCCACGTCACCTGGTAGCCCGCTTCCCGCAGGATGACCTGCAACGCCTGGGCCACATGGACCTCATCTTCCAATAAGAGGATCTGCTTGGCCCCCTGCGATGGTGATGGCATGGCCGCGGACATTACCAGTGCTCGCTTCCCCCGCATGAATTTCCTGCTAAAGAAGAGAGCAAACTTCGGGCCAAAACCCTACGAGGGATAATTAATGAATTTAATTGATGATTCTTGTGAGGCAGAAAAAGGTAGGGGAGGCTTGCGTATAATTAATTATACGGAAGCGATGACTATAATGAAGAAAAGGCGAATTATCTTAATATGTTATACTAGTATATAAGATTATACGGTTTTGACTCCCTATCATCTCGATCGGAGTCCAAAGGGTCGGAGCCTCTGATCCGGAAGCCGCCGACAGGGAGCCCTCAGCCGCAAAAAAATTCCAGCCTCTCCCCAAACCTGAGCGAGCAAGCAGGGCTGGGTCAGTGATTTTGGCTTTCCCCAAACCACTGACCACTTGCTTCTCCCCTGGGGCCAGGGCCAGGTCATCCCCTAACCCTGGGGTTGGACGTATTTCTGCAATTCCTGCAGGTATTGAGTCGCTGTAAGAAAACCGTCGAAGCGGCCCAATTCCAATTCCTCGGGGGACAAAAAAATCCCGGCCGGCACGGCCCGCACGCCGTATTTTTGGGCCACCTCGGTGTGCCCCCGGGCTTCCAAGCGCACCGGAATAAAGTGGGCGTTGAGGTATTGGGCCAGCTCGGTATTACTATGGGTATCCCGGGCCAGATGGGCACAGTGGGGGCAGCCCTCCAGATAAAATTCCAACACCACGGGCTTGTGGGCGGTCTTGGCTTCAGCCATGGCTGCGGCTAAATCGCGGCGCCACTGAATGGTTTCAGACATAGCGTTCTCCTCACCAGAAGTTATGGATCAAGTGTCTCAAGTTCTAAGCCAGGAGCCGGGAGAGGCGCGCCGAAAAACCCCAAGGTCTAACCCTCAGCATCGCCGAGGGCTCTCGGGTTAGGCTTAAAGCTGTCAAGTATATTCTTTCCCGCCAGTCCCTCGGCTCTGCCCTGTAGCCTCTGGCCCCTTTAGGCTGGCCCCGGACCGATGAGGGGGAGCTCCTTTTCCAGTCGGAAAAAGACCAGGAATCGAGGGCCTGCCGCCTTTTCCTGTTCTGGTGGATAAACCCGCCGGCGAAGGCTCTGCAAGAGGGGGGTGTCCTGTTCCTCCCGTATCTTTGTCAGATACAGGCGTTTGCCGATATAGCCGGGCCCCTCTTCCCAAAACAGGTAAGCCGCATGGGGGTTTTCCTGGAGGTTGGCATGGGTCAGCCGATGCGGCATGATAAAGGCCAAAAGGCCGTCGTCCATGACGTGGGGGCGAGCAAACATAGCCATATTAATCTGCCCCTGGGCATTGGCCGTGGCCAGGACGCCGTGGCCCCTGGTGGTTTCGAAATATTCTTTGAGTGTCATAACACCTCGGGTAGCAATAATTGTTTTTTGCCTTGGCAATGTCGTTGCTTTAGGGAAAAGAAAAGGGGGAAACGCCGCCCGACCTTGCCGAGCTTCCCTTTCCCCCTTGCCAAGGTGCTACAAGGTTGTGCTTATCCCCGATTTACTTTACATACTTGGCTTTCATGGGGATGGCGCACTTGGGGCACATGAGGGGTTCACCCGGCTTGTGGCCCGGGAAGGCATGCTCTTCATTGCATTCCGGACACATGAAAATGTTTTCAGCTTCCCGCACGTCGCCAGAACCACCTTTGCCGCCGAATTCTTCTTGAGGTTTCGTCATAATCGTCTCTCCTTTGTTATATTGCTTGGTTACCATCCGCTGTATGGCGTAAAATATTTTTTTCAGGAAGATAACTTTCTTGAGTTGGCTAAAACTTTTTTCTATACTCAATACGACCTTATAATAAGACGGATAATGATGATTATCCATCAAGATCTATACTTAAAACTGATTAGTTGAGACTGTTGCAAAACGATTCGAAAATAATACGTAAAAAAGGTGCAAAAAAGG
>CAZARS010000108.1:0-9513 GCA_964487625.1 uncultured Desulfobacca sp. | reverse complement strand
TTATTGCCACCTTGTAGGTCACATCCGCTGATTTCTGTAGTTTCCGGATGGACACTAACTGGCATGATTACTGAGATGCCTCGCTTCCCTCACAATGACCAAGGTGGGGCTTTGCCTAAGTCAACTCAACAGGAAACCTGCCCAACTATGCAAGGATAAAGTGATATGACGGAAGCTCTTGCCAAAAAACCACTGGCCGTGGTCTTGGTCAGTGGCGGCTTGGATAGCTGTGTGACCGCTGCGGTGGCCCACCGGGAATTTGCGTTGGCGTTTTGCCACGCCAACTATGGACAGCGGACCCTGATGCGGGAACGCCAGGCATTTCGGGATTTAGTGGGATTTTATAAGCCTGCTAAGACATTGGAGATAGACCTGAAATTTCTCGGCGCCATCGGCGGCTCTAGCCTAACGGACCAGAGCCAGGCCATCCCCACTGGAGCCGAGGAGCTGCCGGGTCTGCCTTCTACGTATGTGCCCTTCCGCAATACCATCCTCATTGCGGCGGCGGTGGCGTGGGGCGAAGTCCTCGGGGCCAGCGCCGTTTTCATCGGCGCCAATTCCGTCGATGGCCCCGGCTACCCTGATACTCGGCCGGAGTATTACGAGGCTTATAACCGCCTCATTGAGTTGGGCACCGGGCCGGACACCCATATCCGCATCATTACCCCCCTCATCAGCCTAGATAAAGCGGGGATTGTCCGCTTGGGCCAGGAGCTGGGGGCACCCTTCCACCTGACTTGGTCCTGTTACCAGAATAATGAACGGGCCTGCGGGCGGTGTTCCTCATGCCACCTGCGCTTGGCCGGCTTCGCCCACGCCGGCCTGACCGATCCCATTCCCTATGAAGAAACCCCAGGCCAGGAGGGTTAGGGTTTGCGGTCCTCCAGTTCATTGCTCCTAATGGCAAGTGTCCTATCTGTTTGGGTGGCCGATGAGAGAATGATGGAGATGCTTAACCCTAACCCTTGATCACTGACTACTATCATGCCACACCCCCTCCTGGCCATCTGTCTCATTGCCTTCCTGGCCGGCCTTATCCAAGGACTCTCAGGCTTCGGTTCGGTGTTGGTGGCCCTGCCACTCCTGGTCTTTTTCCTGGACCTGAGTGCGGCCGTGCCGTTAGTGAGCCTCTGGGGCATGTCCATCAATCTTATTTTGCTGTTGGGTCTCTGGCGTCAACTGGCAATGAGGCGGGTGGTGCATCTGACAGTGGCAGCCATTCCCGGCATTCCCCTGGGGGTATACTGCCTGCGTTATGTACCCTCCCATTGGTTGGAAATGGTGCTCAGCTTCACCCTGGTGGGATTCGCCGGCTATTTTTTCTGCTGTCAGGGCCAGGTACGGGTCGTGGGACGGGCTTGGGAGGTAGTTGCCGGGTTTTTCTCGGGATTTTTGGGGGGCAGCCTGGCAGCCAGCGGGCCGCCGGTGATCATTTATACTGCCCTCCAACCCTGGGACAAGGACACCATGAAGGCCACTCTGACGGGCTATTTCGCTCTATCCGGTCTTCTCATCCTGGCCCTCCAGGCTTGGCATCAGCTCTTCACTGGGGAGGTTTTGCGCTATGGCCTCGTGTCGAGCCCTTTCTTAGTCCTGGGGGTCCTGGTGGGGCTGCTGGGGTATCGACGCCTCAACACCGACCGCTATCGACAGGTAGTGGTCGGGCTGATTACCCTGTTGGGGGTCCTGACGATGGGAAAAGCCTTACGAGGTTAATTCGGGTCCATTCGTAACTCAGCAGGAATGCCGAAAAAGAGTGTGCCCAAACCGATAATGGTTAAGAAATAACCAAAAAATATTATTGATTCTGCCCCTCACCCCAACCCTCTCCCGGCGTGGCGGGGAGCGGGAACGATGGCCTTTCCGGAGGCAATCTCTTCAGGATAGGTCCTCCTCTTCTTCCTGAGGTGGTGCCACGCTGCCGCCGATGTAATAATAGATGAAGCCCAGGGCTGCCAGTTTCTTTGGGTCGTAGAGGTTGCGACCATCGAAGATGACGGGCTGTGCCAACCGGGTCTGCAGCCGCGCAAAATCCGGGGTGCGGAACATGGTCCAGTCGGTATGAATAATGAGGGCCTCTGCCCCGTCCAGCGCTTCATACATATCGGGGGCGTAGGAGATGCCCGGATGGTCTGCCCCAAAAAAGTCCTGGGCCGCTCTGACCGCCTGGGGGTCATAGGCCTTGATGCGGGCTCCCGCTTGGAGGAGCGCCGTCAGAATCTCCAGGGCCGGGGCCTCCCGAATATCATCGGTCCAGGGTTTGAAGGCCAAGCCCCAGACTGCCAGCAACCGGCCCGCCAACCGCCCTCGGAAGTGCTCCCTGATGAGCTGCAAAAAATACTGCCGCTGCTGCCGGTTGACGGCCTCGGTGGCCTCCAGGAGCAGGGGGCGGTAGGCCGTTGTCTGGGCTGTCTCAATCAGACCCCGAATCCCCTGGGAAAAGCGCAGGCCTCCATACCCCAGGCCCGGAAAGAGAAAAAGGGGGCCGATGCGTGAATCCGCGCCTAAACCTTGGCGGATTAGGTTGATATCGGCGCCCAGGGCGGCACAAATATGGGCCAACTCATTCATGAAGGATATCTTGGTGGCCAAAAAGGCGTTGGCCGCAAATTTAAGCAACTCTGCCGAGACGATATCCATGACAATAATGGGCCGGTTGGTGCGCACAAAAGGGGCATATAACTCCCGCATGGTTTCCGCCGCGGTCGGGCTGTCGCAGCCGATGACGATCCGGTCGGGCCGCATAAAATCATCAATGGCAGTGCCCTGCTTGATGAATTCAGGATCAACCACTACATCGAAATCCAGGTGCAGACCTCGGGCCGCCAAGGCCTGGGCCACCGCCACATGCAGCCGCACCGTGGTCCCCACCGGCACCGTGGCCTTGTTGACAATGAGCTTATAATCCTGCATGGTGCGGCCGATGGCCGCGGCTTGAGCGACCAGAGCTGCGGCTTCCTCCTGGCTTGAACGGGCCGCGCCGGTCTGCCCTGAGACCAGATAGAGGATTCGGCTGTCCTGTACCGCCTTGACAAAATTCGTGCTAAAAAAAAGGCGCCGACCCGCACAGTTGCGGCGGACAAGTTCCTCCAGACCCGGCTCATACACCGGTAAGCGTCCTTGATCCAACGCGTCGATGGTGGCCTCGTCGGCATCGACACAGATGACTTCATTCCCCATCTCCGCCAAACACGCGGCTGTAATGAGGGCAATGTAGTCGGTGCCCAGCACCGCAATGTGCATGGGTTTCCTCCCCTAAGAATCTAACTCGTCTTGCGTCGGCAGCACAAATATTCTCATGATTTCTGAGTGTCCGGCAGGCTTCTGGCAGAGCTTGCAAAAGGACGCCAAAAGCCCCAAAAAGCCCTCCACCAAAAGCTTCTTTTCTCTTGTCGTCCTGAACGCAGCGATGGGTCTGAGATTCTTCGGTCGCTCCACTCCCTCAGACTGACAAAAGGTGACGGCTATAAGAAATACCAAGGCGCCGTTAACCTTATGCAACAACGTTGCCGGACCGTAGTGCTAATTTCTTTAGTGCTGCCGTGTGTCTTAACAGGCAAGGGAAAAGCCCCTTGGGGCAACGCCCGGAGGAGGGGTTCACTTACCACCCTTCCAGAGCCTCCCTCGGCCATGACCTGTTCCCTATAATCTCGGCCCAGCCGGCACCCAATCGATGGAGACAATCTGCAGTTCGCCGTTCTCCAGGACATCGATGGTCCGATCGCACAATCGGTCTTGGCCCGGTTCATAGAGCTCCGGGCTGATGGTGCCGCCGATGATGATACAGTTATCGATCACTGTGCCCCGCCGGACCTCGTGGCGGTCCACCAGTTTGCGCTCCCGCACAGGAATCTTCTCGCCATGTTTGGTGAAAAAGGCATAGCGCTTCCAGAGCACCGAGTTGCTGATTTGGGCGTGCCGCTCGATGGTCCAGCCATCCCCGATAATGGCAAAAGGGCCGAGGGTGGCGCCGTTTTCGATGATGCAATCGTGGCCGATCACCACGGGTGGGATAATGGTCACCTCCGCTAGGTTCATGACCACATTGTTGCCCAAAAACCCCCAGGGCAATTTCTGGTAGGGTAGATCGACACTGATCTGCCCCTCCAGGATCGATTGATTGATATGGAGATAGTCCCGTTTGCGGCCCACATCATACCATTGCCCCTCATAGCGCACCCCCCAGAGGGGGAAGTTGCGGGAAAGGCGGGCATAGGGCAGTTTCCCCAAGAGGGCTGGGAAAACGTGCTTGCCGAAGTCATAGAAGGGTTCGGCAATATCGTTGGCAGCAGCCGTCCGCCGCGGGTCGAGGTGCCGGAGCAGCTCCATCTCAATAATATAGACCGAGGCATTGTTCAGATTGGACGGTGAATTGGGGTCTTTTTCTATGAAATCGATGATGGGACCGGCTTCGGAGAGGAGTCCATTTAGGCGCACGCTGTTCCCCAGTTGCACGGTGCCGAAATCCTTGCGGCGCTCCCAAGGCACCGGCGTCAAGAGCATGGTCAAGGCAGCTCCCTGGCGGCGATGGATCTCATACATCTGCTCCAGTAGTTCAATCCCTAGATCAGTGACAATGTCACCGCTGGGGACGATTAAAGTGGAGCCAGCAAAAGGCGGCTGGATCAGAGGCTCCTCACCCGGGGTCACCATCTTGGCCTCCCGCCCCAAGGCCTGTTTACACACCCCGCCCAAGGTGCCGCTGGGCTCTTTCTCCTCCACATACGTAATGTTCGCCCCAAAGAGGAGGCCGTCCCGGAAATAAGAACTAATGGTATCCTTCAGGACACACAGATTCATGGAGATATCGGTGATTCCCAGGGCCACGGCACGCCTGACCCAGATCTCCACCATGGGCACCACCCCTCCCAGGGGAAACATGGGCTTCGGCAAATGGTGTTGGGGGATGGGGTCCATGCGGCTCCCCAAGCCAGCGGCCAGGATGGCCAATTTGATCTGACCTTGCAGATTGTTCCGATAAGCCCAAGTCTTCCGCAGGAACCCATCCAACTGGACCGGCATGACTGGTAACTCCTTAGTTCAGAGAGGTCTCAATAACGCCAAACAGGACAAGGGGCTGGCCAATGAGGGATGTTTAGAATCACAACGTCCTGGCCCGGAACCGCAGACTCCTTTACTCACAATACGGCTTCCCGATAAAGAAATATCGGATACCAGCCTGAGCCATGGCTTGGGGATCATAAATATTGCGCCCATCAAAGACTACTGGTTCTTGGAGGAGGTCTTTGATGCGGCTGATGTCAAAGTGGCGGAAGACGTCCCATTCGGTATTGATGACCAGGGCATCGGCCCCTGCCAGGGCCTCTTCCGGTGACCCGGCATAGACAATCCGCTCGGGGTAGGGATAATCCTGATAATGCTTCTGCACTTCAGGTATGGCCACCGGATCATAGACCCTGAGGTTGGCCCCCAGATCCAGCAAGCGCTCCATCACCGTCAAGGCCGGGGCCTCCCGGATGTCGTCAGTATTGGGTTTAAAGGACAGGCCCCAGAGGGCGATAGCCTTACTGTCCAGATTGTATTGAAAATACTTGCTGATGGTGCGAATGAAGAGGTGCCGCTGCGCCTGATTGACCCGGTTGGTGGCCTCCAGGATGCTGAAGGTATAGCCCAAAGTCTTGCCCATATAAATTAAGGCCTTGACATCTTTTGGAAAACAAGAGCCGCCATAGCCCAAGCCGGGGAAGAGGAAGCGCTCGCCGATGCGGCTGTCGGAGCCTATCCCGATCCGGACTTGATTGACATCTGCCCCGGACAGGGCACAGAGATTAGCGATTTCGTTCATGAAGGTGATCTTAGTGGCCAAAAAGGCGTTGGCTGCGTACTTGGTCATCTCGGCCGAAGCCACATCCATGAAGTACAGAGGGAAATTTTTATCGGTCCAATATTGATACAGTTCCGCCATCAGGGCCTGGGCTTTGGGACTTTCCACGCCCACGACGGTGCGCTCCGGCTCCATGAAATCCCCAATGGCTGAGCCTTCCCGGAGAAACTCTGGATTGGAAACTACATCGAATTCCAGGTCGAGACCCCGCTTCCCTAACTCTTTGTTGATAATGCGACGCACCCGCTTTGCGGTGCCCACGGGTACGGTGGATTTATTGACGATCACCTTATAGGCCGTCATGGTGCGGCCGATCCCCCGGGCTACCTCATCCACATAATGTAGGTCAGCCGAGCCGTCATCCCGACTGGGCGTCCCTACACAGATAAAGATGATCTGGCTCTTCTCTACGGCCTCTTTAAGGTCGGTGGAAAAACTGAGGCGTCCGGCCGCAACGTTGCGTTTAACCATATCCTCCAGACCAGGCTCATAAATGGGAATGATTCCTCGCCGCAAACCCTCGATGCGGTGTGGATCCACATCCATGCAGATTACCTGCTGCCCTGTCTCGGCAAAACAGGTCCCTGACACCAACCCCACGTAGCCGACGCCGATCATGGCGATGTGCATAGCTACTGCGCTCCTCTCCTCTTGGTGGAATGTTCACAAATTGCCGCTCGAAACCGCTCTGTGGCCCATGGCCAGGCCAAACCACGGGTGGCGCCTTGCCCGCCAGCAAACTTTGACAATTTGTCGGAATTGGCGTTTTTTAGCATTTTTCATAGGCCTTGTCAACAGTCTACAAGGCGGTTGCCTTCCCCCTCCTATCCGGATAAAGACATAAAAGGCCTGAGAATGACTCGCTTGTAAGGGCTGGATTATCCACCCCCTACATTGACAATTTTCATCTGTTATATGGTACCGAGCCGGCTTGCCAACGGTTTCTGAAGGAAAACTAATAGGTCAGGCATGTCCGGCAGACTTCTGGCAAGGTCCAAAGTTTTGGACACATTTAAGCCCAAACTTATGCGTACCGCCAAGAAGTTCCGGTCGGGCCCGACCTCCCAGGGTAGGCTTGACAGGCTGGCCGCACCTGCTATCATAAGAAAATTCGGGGGAGCACAGCAGCGGTTCCCCTGTTTCCCCGTGATCGCAGGGTAGCTGCTGGTCCGGCATGTGAAGCCCATTTTTGCACTCCTGGCCGGAAGACTACGCCATTGACAAATCCTTTTCTTTTTCTCGGCAGTTGAGGATCAGAACCTGTGCTTGATTATCTGGTGCGCAGCATAACCCGGGATGGCAGCATCCGCGGTTTGGCCGTCGTAACCACAGGTTTGGTGGAGGAGGCCCGGCAGCGCCAAGATGCCTGGCCCACCGCAGCCGCGGCCCTGGGCCGGGCCCTGACCGGCGGCATCCTCCTGGGCGCCCTGCTAAAATCTGGACAACGCTTGGCCATTAAGATCGAAGGCGACGGGCCCTTGGGTAAAATCCTCGTGGAAGCCGACAGCAATGGCGCGGTGCGGGGTTATGTGTCTCACCCCCACGTGCACCTGCCCCCCAAAAACCATAAACTGGATGTGGCGGGGGCGGTGGGGCGCTCCGGGGTGGTTACGGTGGTGAAGGACCTGCGCCTCAAGGAGCCGTATACTGGCATCGTTCAGTTGGTGAGTGGAGAAATCGCCGAGGACTTAGCCTTCTATCTGGTGGAGTCAGAGCAGGTACCCTCCGCGCTGGCCCTGGGGGTTTATGTGGAGACCGATGGCCGGGTCAGCGCCGCGGGCGGGTATCTTATCCAGACCCTGCCGCCGGTGCAGGAAGAGGTGTTGGACCAGCTAATCAAGCGCATCCAGCAGTTGCCCGCGATCACCGACCTGTTGCGTGCCGGGCAACGGCCGGAAGATATGTTGGCCAGCATCTATGGTGACTTATCCTATCGGATTCTGGAAAAATACGCCGTGGCCTGGCAATGCTCCTGCAGCCGGGAACGGGTGGAGCGGGCCCTGTTGACTTTGGGGGTGGCAGAATTGCGCAGCATGGCCCGAAATGAGGCTGGCACCACGGTGACCTGTGAATTTTGCGGTCAACCGTATCATTTCGAACCAGAGGAATTGGTGAAGCTTGTCCACGCGGCTTATTCCACGCCCTAACCCAGACATGGAACAACAATTTATCGGTGCAAAGCGTCGTTCTTAAAAAGCAATGAGGCCCGGAGCGGCAGCCTCTGCCGCTCCGGGAGTTGAAATTAGCCACTACAGGGGGTAATCGCTAACCTGATCTTGCTTACTTCTTGTCAGGTTTGGGGGCTTCCGGGGTGGCTTTTTTCTCAGGCTGACCGGTCTTGGCCTCCTTGCCAGTGGCCGGTTTCACTTCTTTACCCTTTTCCGGTTTGGCCGTGCTGGGAGGCGTAACCTCTTTCTGGCCGGCCTCGCTGCCCATCGCCTTACCGGTAGCCTCGCCCGGTTTTGTTTCACTGGCCGCCACCTTCTGCTCTTTGGGCTTCCCGACCTCATGGGACTGGTGTTGTTGGGTGGTGGTTACCTTGGGTTCAGCTGCGGTTGTGACCTTCTCTGGGGTGGCTTGGGCCGCAGCGGTTAAGCCCAGGGCAAAGACAATGGCAGTTGCGGTGGTAAGTACTTTTTTCATGATGGTTCCTCTCTAGCGATTTTTTTGCGGCGGCCCCTCGGGCCGTCTATGATTTGTTCTTGCAAGGGCCTTGCCAACTTTTGGCAAAATATATTATCATTGAAATATCAGAAAGTTAAATGGGCAGAGCTGCAGGTTGCCACCACGAGGCGTTCCAATTCCAGGGAAAAGCCAGGGCTGGGACCAAGCCCTGAGAAACTGCCGCGTCGGTTGCCCCAGAATCGCCTCATTTTGAGAATACTCCTCGGCTTCTGGCGTAGCTCGCCCCCTGAGGAGTCCCGTTTCGAGAAGAGGGCTTGGGGCAGGTTCAGCTTATTGCCGAAATATGCCGAAAAGAATAGCGTGCCGGGTCCAGTGGCTTGGATTTGAAGCGATGACGGCGTCTTCCTGCCATGGCTGAAAGGAGAGGAGACCGTGTTGCCTTTTCTGATATTTATTCTGATCATTGTAGGGGTGGTGGCGGCAGTGTTCTGGAAGTTCACGGGGCAGCTTCCCTTTCCCAAATGGCTGCCCATCTTGGTTGCCCCGGTAATCCTTTTGTTGGTTAGTTGTATCACCGTGGTGCCGG
Source organism: uncultured Desulfobacca sp. (assembly GCA_964487625.1). Taxonomy (GTDB): domain Bacteria; phylum Desulfobacterota; class Desulfobaccia; order Desulfobaccales; family Desulfobaccaceae; genus Desulfobacca. Next base: position 457 of record CAZARS010000108.1, on the reverse strand, counting down.
CTGGGCATGTGGGGGTGCAGGTGCTTTTCGGCAGTGTCTATCCGGACGTTCTGCCAGCCGGACTCCATCTCATCAATCCCCTGGTCCGGGTCCAAACCATGTCCATCCGCACCCAGGAGTTGTTTGAGCACGCCGAGACCCCTTCCCGGGAAGGCCTGAATGTCACCGTAGAGGTATCCCTGCTGTTTCACGTCAACCCCGAGGCTGCGGCCCAGATCTATAAGCAGATCGGCCCCTATTATGTTGATGTGGTCTTGAAACCCTCCTTCCGCTCGGCCATTCGGGGAGTAACGGTGCAGCATGAGGCCAAGGCCCTGTATACCTCGGGGCGTGAGCTCGTGGCCAATCAGATTGCCCAGGACCTACAGAAAAGCATGAAGGATCGGGGCTTTATTCTGGAGCAGGTCTTACTGCGGCGCATTCAGCTCCCCCAGATGGTAGAGGCCGCCATCAACGA
>CAZARS010000107.1:7939-9522 GCA_964487625.1 uncultured Desulfobacca sp. | reverse complement strand
GGTGACGTTTTGAATTCTGGCACAGCGGCCCCATTTGTCCACTTCAGCTCCTGCCGGCGGTGTGATGGTCCTCTCCTTGTGAAACAGATAGCGGGAGAGACCATGATCGGCCGTGATAATGATGATTGGCACCTCGTCCAACTGGCCGATGATCTCCATTAATTCCGCCTTTAACCACTCCAGTTCCTTCACAAAAGAAAGAGGGAACTGATAATCATAGCTATGGGCCAGCGTATCCAGTTCCCGCCGGGGGGTGATTGACGCTGGCCAATCTTTATTGGTGGCGGTGATGGACGGCAGGTTGGCCCGGCCCACGGCAACCTCCACCACAATGCCCCGCTGGCGGCAAAACTCCAAGATAAAACCGAGCCACTCTACCCCGCAACCATCCAGCCAGACTTCCTGAACCGCAGCCGGGCGCATTTTTTCCAGCACCTTATGGCGGGCCTCAAATTGATAGAGGTAATCGGCCGCCGCCAATTCTTGGGCCAGCTTATACAACTCCGGCGTCCCCTGGTCCAGGAGCCGGGCCTGCCGGTAGCGCTGCAGATACTCGGTGAGCTTTGGATCCACCCCTGGAACCGGCGCCAGGTACCAGGCCAACTCGGGGTAGGCCAGTTCCAAGGTCTCCCTGATGACGTGTTCCGGCCGCCCCTCTTGCAGCAACCGCTGGGTCAGTATCACCGTGGCCACCTTCTCCCGCTGGCTCAGGCCCGTAAGAACCTGTAATTGTTTGAGCGGGTCTTTGAGGGCCTCCCATGTCTGCCAGAAGGATGGGGGCGGTTCCCCTGCCTGCATCTTCTGCAGCACAGCCCGGCGTTCAGTCAGGATTTCCTTCTCTATAGGGATTTCAGGTCGGAAGATGCCCACCCAGCAATCTTCGCTGAAATCTTCCCAGGAGCGGCAGGCGGCCAGCACCATCTGGGTATATTGGCCGGGCTTTTGCATTTTGCTCCATAACCAAAAAAGCCACCGCTGCTTTGAGGACCAGGTTGGCCATGTGCCCACCATCGCCAGGAAATCATAGCGGTGAACATTGAGGAGGCGAGCGGCCAGATCAGAGAAGCTTTCCCCCGCCGTGATCTCACCCGCCAGCCAGTCCCAAAGGTCCGGCGAGCCCCACTCTTCAGCCAACCCGGCAGTGTCTGTGAGGAATTCTCTGACCACTTCAAAGCCCCGCCGACAGATTCGCACCTCCACCACCCCAACGGAGGGGGAAGCCGCCTGCGCATAGGCGGCCGCAAGCAGGATTCTGCGGTGCTGCGGACCGCCCTGTTCCCACATCTCCAGATACGGCTTGATGCCGCGCACCAGCTCATATCCGGCTGCCTCTTTTGGCGGGTGCGAGAACAACCTGCAACTCCTCACTCCGACCCCCGAGACGCCAAATCGGCGGCAGCTCTCCCGCTTGCCAGCGAGGCAGACTCTGCATCTGCCTTGCAAAGAGATCTCCCGCCTGCCACAGGGGCACATAACAGCGGTTGCGGCTGGCATAATCTAAAGTGGCCAGCTCCCGCAGCAACCTGCCTCCCAGGCCCTCGTTGAGACGTAAGAGCTCGCTCAACGGCAGCAACAGGGTCCGC
>CAZARS010000107.1:5990-7923 GCA_964487625.1 uncultured Desulfobacca sp. | reverse complement strand
AAACGCCGCGCCAGCTCTTCCCATATGATATGGGGAAGAGTTTGCGGTCCCTGGCAAAAAGCGGACAGGCAGATGGTCTGGGATGCTTCTTCTCGGAGCATCTGCAGGACCTGCCGCCAGGGCGCCAGCCCCTGGATCAAAATAAAGCGAGCGGGCCAGCGGTCTTGGTATTGGGCGTCCTGCCGCAGCGCCGCCTGCAGCTCCTCTATAGAAGCAAAGTTACGAGGTGGGGTTGCCATGTCTCAGCTGCACCTTGGCCAACAACCGGATGCCCACCGCCGGGTCCTGGACCAGTTCCTGGAGGAGGGATTTAGCCTGCTCCGCCGGCAGGCCGGCCAGCGTGGCGCGCACCTCCGGCCAGAAGATGTCTTGATAGTATTCCGCCAACCACTGCTGCGCCGCGGCTCTGAGTTCCTGGCGCCGTGCCGGCCACTGTTCAACCTCCGGCCCCATCTTGGTCAGCAGATATTCTTTTAAACGATCCAACCTGTCGCCATCCCGGCAAACCTCGATATATTCCGGCAAGAGTTCCGCCACTAACGTCGGCTCGGCTGCCGCAGCCTGCAAGCGCTCATGTAAGGCATCACGCTGTTCTTGCAAGATATGCTGATATTGTTGCAAAATCTCCGCAGATAAGGAGGCCAGCCGGGTAAAATCGTCACAGAACTCTTTCCAGGGAGAATCCGCCAGAACCCAGCCTATGGGCAGACAGTGCCGGCGGCTCCACTCCTGGGGGGAATCGGTTGCCGTGGTCTCTTGCCAGATAGCCTGAATTTCTTCCAGCAATTGACGATGCTGGCGTTTCTTCCAGCAGGTTAGGAGTTCCTGCTGAATCTTCTGATCGTCCGTCTCCAGCGCCAGATTGGGCATCTCCGCCAACATACCCCGGGCCTCCTCCAGCGAGGGGGTCTGACCCACCTGCCGCCCTAGCCAGGCTGCCAGCACCCGGGGTTGCTCACTGACCGCTTCCCTGACCGCCAGGTAGTCCTGTTTTAAGGCCCGCCCCAGCCTGACTTTGGCCTCATAGGACAGGTGCCGCTGCTGGATAAGCTCATCCAGGTCCTGATACACCTCGCCCCCCTTATCGCCCTCCGACCTCATACCATAGAAGCGCCAAGGCAACTTAGATCTGGCCACCAGCCATTCCTTTTGGCACTTCTCCAAGGCCGTCCGCACCTCCTCCTCGGCCAGCCCGCAGAGCTGATTCAGCCCGGCCAGCAGCAGGAGATTGGCATACACCTCCGGCAGCTTGTCTTTAACGACCTCCTCCTCCCAGAGCCAGACCTCTTCCTGCATGAGTTCCCGTAACTGCCTAACCACCCAGGAGGCCGGTAACTTCTGCCCGGCCAGTTCTTGCGCCAGTTCAGGGTGGTGCGCCTGGATAAAGTGGTGCAGGCCGGCGGAGAGCTTATCCGAATTGATAAGTTGCCGCAATGCCTGTCGGATGGCCGGGTCCCTTTCAGAGATGAGATTGATAATCGCCAAACTTTCGGCAAAAGAGAGCGTATCCAGAGTCCCGCCCATATAGTTTTCTATGGACTTGAGAGCCTTGGCGGTTAACTCCTCTTCATCTAACATGATGCCTTTTGAGGCCTCGTCCAAATCCCGCAGGAAGCCCTGCACATGATGCAGAAAGAGTTTGATCAGGAAAAAATTATCGACATGGCCGGGTAAGTGGTTCAAGAGGATAGCCCCATCCCTGGAGCTTCTGCCGCAGGATCTGCTTCAAGTCCTCGGGAAAATGCGCCTCCGACTCCGGGATGCCAAACACCTCCTTGAGATAGCGGCAGAATTTCTCCGCCAGCGGTGAGCTTTTGCGGATGCTGATCTCCTGGTAGCCTCTTTGCTCCCTGATTACCTGGAGGAGCAGCTCCGCCATCTTATCCGGATTCAGGGGATAGCAGCTCACGCCGTCGCAATAGTAATGGTCGGC
>CAZARS010000107.1:0-5973 GCA_964487625.1 uncultured Desulfobacca sp. | reverse complement strand
ACAGAGATCTTTGAGCAGGAACCCCAGGAGCACTGCCGTAATGGGCGCCGGAAACAGGCCAAAGGGCGGCTCTTGCAACTCCTGCCAGAGGTCCGTCAAGCGCCGTTCCGATTGATCCTGGAAAAACTCCTTTACCTTGGCCTGTAACTGCCTAAGGGGCGGACTGCTCGCCGGGTTTTGAGAAAATCTGTTGGTTTTTTCTACTAACTCCTTAAATTGTTTGTTAATTTTTGGAATGACACCTAAGCCGATCTTTATAGTGCCTACTCCATAGGTCCCCGTATAGATGGTGCCCAAAGTGGAAATCTTCTCGGGGCCGGCGGGATATGTCTCTGCAATGAGTGTCTCCACCTGCCGCTGGAACCCCTCTGATCCCTGGCAAAAGAGGGGCTTCTCCCTCCAGAAAAATCTATGGTGACTTACCTTTATATTATTCAGCCAGTCCTTGGTCTGCTCCTCCTTCCGCCGGGCGTATACCTGCCGGTTCGCCTCATCGCCTATCTCCTGGCAATATCTCTCCAGGGCCAACTGCTCCTGCCAGCGCTCCCAGCGCCGCTCCGTGAAAGGAGTCTGCAACAACACATAAGCAACCCGCTCGGCTCGAGTAGCACACTGAGCTGCCACCCTTTCGGCTTCCTGGATCTGATTCTCCGTCAGACAAGCCACCAGGACTATGCCCACCTGGTACGGTTTCAAGGTGGGCTGGACCTGTTCCCGGCGCCGGCTCAACTCCTCCGAGCTGACCGTCACCAGGACAGTCCGCTGGGCGGCGAGGCCGCTGATCTGCAAGTCATTCCGCACAGAACGGCCGATATCTTCTTGATCCTTGACCACCTGGTCGAAACGTTTTGTCCGTTCAATTTCTTCTCGAATTTTCTTGAGATGCTCTTCATTGATATTGTGCAGGGGCAGGGCATATTCCACCTCATCATGACCTAGCGGCAGAAGATTGAGGCAGCGTTTCTCCCGCAGGGCCTCCTCCAACGCGGCCAATCGCTCCGACAATGGCGTCCCCTGAAAAGCCAGACTCAGATTCCGGCGGCAAGGCCTAAGGCGCTCCTCACCCCCATGCATTTCCCGAAACAGGGCCAGGAAGAGCATGATGGCCTTGAAGAGGCGTTTTTCCTCAGGATCCGCCACGTTGGGGAGACGGGCGCGGCAGAAATTCACCACATCCCGCACCCGGTCCGTCAGCTCCGTCTCCCCCGCCGCCTCCCCGAAGAAATAATCCCAGAGAATATCCGGCGTCAGCCAATGCCAGGACGGTTCCTGGGGGTAATGCCGCAGGAACCAGCTGAAGCCCCCCTCCTGGTCATCCTTGAGGAAGCGGAACAGCGTCCGTTGACTGGAGCTGAAGGCGCTGGCCAAGGTGGACAGGAGATAGGCCGCATAAGGGTGCAAGGGCACCAGGCTTTGAAAATCCTTGACCGATCCTTCCTGATCAAAGAGGTGGGTGGCCATGGGTTTGACACTATCCCACAGGGTAAGCCGCTTATCTTCCCACTCCTCCCGCCGTTCGGGCCGCACTTCGACGGCATTACCCGCCAAGGTATACGCCGTCACCGGCTGCAAGCGGAAATGAATATTATGAAACCGCTCCAACAGCCGGCTCATGGTGTCCTTTTCGCCATAGACCCTCTCCGGCGAGCGGTGGGTCACCAAGAGGAGATAGAACGGCATTTCCACCGCGGCGTGGGCCAATTCTTGTAGCCCCCCTACTGCGGGATTATGGACAAAGAAATCCGTAAATTCATCCCACAGACAGCAGATGCCCTGCAGATGGTTCTTCTCGATGATTTCCCTGAGCCCCGCCTTGACCTGCTCAGGAGTCAGCAACAGGAAGACCCCCTCCGCCTCCAGGACCGTGCTGACCCGGGCCAAGACCTCCCGATCGCCCCGCTCCAGGGCGCCCATTACGGCCTCGGCGTCGGCAAAGTCCGGAAAGTTTTGCCAGCGATATTTCTCAAAGACCATGGGCCAATTGAGAGTGGCTTCGGGGCCTCTGAGTCGACGCAGAACCTCATCGATATGGGCCCCAGGAAAGCCATGGCCATACCCCTGTTCCACAAGCCGGGCCCTGATGGCCTGCTGCAACTCCACAATGAGTTTCGGATGGCTGTCCAGATGCGTCGAGGAACTGCGCCAGACCACTAGATATGGGCCTCGTTCCCTAAGAGCTCGAAAGCGTGGCCAGAGGTTGCGGGTGAGGTCATGTTTAAGCAGGTACCTTTCCACCGCTGGCAGCGGGTCTTCCAAAAGGTGCTTGATCACAAAGGCCGCAAAAGTTTTACCAGTCCCATAGGCGCCGTGTAGCCACAGGGACTTCATCTGGTCCTTACCTCGCCGCTCCAGGCTGTCCAGGAGGCGGCTCAATAACTGGTACATATCCTGGTGCGGAATAAAGGCCTGCCAGAGGCCTGGCGAAGTCTTATCCACCTCCTCGGTATAGACATTCACCAGATCCGGCCGCACCTGCAAATAATCGGCATATATCCACGCCATGGCTCACTCCACCCCCGAAACCGATCTCTTAGCGCCCCCACAAAAGCCCGAAGACCTCGGCCCTCCATTAACCACTAACCACTCCGAGCCCGGATCATCTGCTTGTCGGCCAACTGCCAGGGCCCCTCCGGATGGAGGAGCAGCTGCTGGATGATGACCTTCTGGCTGCACCCGAAGATTACCCAAGGCCAGAGGAGGTCTTCCTCCAACCCCAGGGTCTGCCGCCCTTCTTCTCGAAAGAGGCGTTCCAGGGCCCACGCCACCGCCTCCCAATCCGGATGAGGATAACCCACCCGAGTGACCCGCCGCGGCCGCCCTGGCGTCACGATTCCTTGCCCCAGCTCTTTCCCCACCGGGGTCCGCTCCAGAAGACCGACGAGTTCCAGGATGGCATTATGGATAGTACGTGATGCGAGGCGCGGCACGCTTTGTTGCAAGGCAATGTTTAACTCATCGACCCGCCAAGTGCCCGAAGGAAACGCCGTGACATACCACCGGGCCGTGGGGAAGTTGAAGGTCACGTTGATCCAGAGGATTTGCCAGCCCAGGAGAGAGGCAATCCCCTTTTGCTGGAAGAGTTCCCAAAGGGCTGTCTTGCGGCCGTTCCGGTCTATCAAACCGGCGGTTTTGAGCCAGACCCGCAAGGACTCCACCTGGCGGTTACCCAGGGTCTGGCTCTGCGGCCAAGTCTGCGGCTCTGCCAGACACAAAGCGAGCCATTCTTGACGGAGGCCAAATGTACTGTGAGCGGCCCATCCTTTTGTTGCTTTAAATACCAAGACACCCCTTTAATACATCGATTGAATTTTTTTCTCTAAAAACGTAAACATTATCCAAATCTTTTATGATTTCTACCGATATAAAATCTTTGTATTTTATCGACAAACCCAATAAAATTTTATTTAGAATTTCTTTTGTTACTCCAAATAATTTATAAATCCCATTATTTGAAGAGTATATTTCTGACACTGATAGATCGTATCTATCATTAAATTGTGCATAGCGATATATACTATATAATATTGCAATTTGGTTTATTTTTTCTTCCAAGCTTTTTTTTATTATTGATGTATTCTTTGAGCCTAATTTTTCTAAAATGCCTAATTGTAATGAATCTCCCAGGGGTGTACTTTTTAATATGCCAAATAATGCTTTAATGGCATTATCTCTTGATGCAAAAGACAATGAATTACCCAACATATCTATTAATTCTTTTTTTAAATAAGTCTTATTCCAATCAATATTATTTATATACCAATTTATTAATTTAGAATTTTTTGACAAATTTACCCAAATTATTAACCATGTTAATTCATTATCTACGCCGACTTTTCTTAATATTTCACCACATTCAGTTAATTTATTTTCAGCAATAATTTCAGATTCCTTTAACCAAACTTTCATTGCTTCAAATTGTCTATTTCCTAAGTTATTTTTAATAAACCAGTTATGAGGATCGAGAAAAAATTCATACAACCACTCTTTTTTCATTCCAAAATGATGGTATCTATTAATTCCTCTTATCATATCTGTCTCTCTTGTAGTTTGTAATGATTTTGCAGCATGGCAACCTTTTTCGATAAATTTCAAGCAACTAAAACAATGAATACATTTATTGCTATCAACTATAAAAGAATTATCGGTTATTGAGATGGCGCCTACCGGACACTCTACTTCACAAGATCGACAATAAACACAAAAAGCAATTTTATTTAATAATGCTTTTATTAAATAATTATGCTGTTTATCTTTTTCTTTTAATCCTAATAATTCAATACTTATTAATTGATTATCAATGAATAATCTATATTTATAAATTGATGAATCTATATATAATATTCCATTTCCATTTTTTATACTTGAAATATTAAAAATATTCATTAAATTGTAAATATTTAACGATGGCCTCAAGATACTGTATTTTATTTTATTTTTAAATATATTTTCAATTAATCTTGGTTTTTCCTCTATAAATCTTCCTCCAGCTCTTCCTTTCCAGGCTCCACTTAATATAAATTCAGTAGTATTTTTATATCTTTTTGAGGCATATTCATCTAATATAGCTAAAAAAGGAAGACAATCGTTAGGATATTTCAACCAAATAATAGCATTCCACCATTGGGAGGCAAGTGGACAAACGGAGCAACCAACTCTCCCAAAGCCAAATTGATAACCTTTATTTAAAAAAATATTTCTATCCAGCAAATAGAGAAAAACTTCCCCGGCGTTCCAGCGAACGATAGGGCTAATATTCACCTGTGTCCCATGTTTGCCGCCTTGGGTGATGCGGTCATAGCCAGCCCGGGCCGGGCTTTCCTCCCAGCGGACACCGTCAAAGATGAGGGCCCGAGCCGCGGGGTTGCCGGCCAGTTGGCGCAGGAGCAGGAGGTTGGGGACGGTTTTGTGGACTGAACAGCACCAGCGGTGGATGCGGCTGGGGGGGCCGAACTCCCGCCAGGTCTGTTCCGGGGGTTTGTGGCAGCGGGAAGTGTAGAAGCGCAGGTGGGGCCAGTGGGCTTTGGCCTTGGCCACCGCCTCATAGGTGGGGGTGATTTCCATCTGGGTGTCGTTGAAGACCACCACGAATTCATCGGGGCGCAAGGCCCGTTGGACCAGGTCCAGGAGGGTGAGGGAGTCCTTGCCGCCGCTGAAGGCTACCGCGGCGATATCGGTCCGGCGCCTCTGCTGGTCGTAGGCCCGGCGAATAAAGGCGATGGCCTCGTGGGCCAGGTTGCGCATCAGGGGGGCGTTTTTGGCCAGCATGGCCGGCACGTCCACCGGCTCCAGCTCCAGATCCTCTTGGAAATAGTGGATGGTGGGGGCCTGAAAAAAGGAGCCGCCCTTGGCCTCGGCCACACACTGACCCCGGTAAAAATAGCGCCGCCCCACCGAAGTGGCCCACAGCAGGGGCGCCTCGCCCCGGGGGTAGCGCCACTTGTGCCCAAAACCCAGGAGGTCCAGCTCTTCGTGAAACACCGGCCGTACCGAGGCCTTCAGGCCCTCCGCCCCGGTCTCCTGCAGGAGAATACCGCCCGTCTCCGGGTCCCAGACGATCTCATACATCCAGTTAGAACATCCTCCTCAGCCTGAGGTCATGCCTGCAGCCAACTGTCTCACCCGGTTTGCCATCCCTCCTCCCGGCCCCGGCCAGAAATGTCCTGCCTTTATCTTACTTTAGACTCCGAGCCTCAGTAAACAGGAATAGCCCGGGCTGGTCAACCGTTGACCGAGATCCCGGGAACTCATTTCCCTGCCGGTAATCTCCTTGTTATCCCTTGTTCCGGAGATACTCCTCTCTGATGTCCCACAGACGGCTGCGGCTGCCGTCCGGGTTGAACCGGAGCCTATGATGATCTAACCTAATTTAGATATTCATCAGATAATTCCCAAATCCCCCTAGGCGCCTCGCTGCGCAATATCCCCTCTTGGGTCAGATGGTATCGAGCCCAATGGGTTTTATGTTGCCAAGCA
>CAZARS010000106.1:2856-9555 GCA_964487625.1 uncultured Desulfobacca sp. | reverse complement strand
AGGCTGAAGCCATGCTGGAAGAGACGGCAAAAAACGCCACGGTGAACCGGGCAGTCGCCGCCGAGGCCAAGGTTGCCCCGGAGCTGGATCAGGAGCTCTACCAGCTTTTATTCCAGGCCCTCAATGATGCCGTTATCCTCCTTGAGGCCGCCACGGGAACCGTGGTAGCGGTCAATGATACCTTCTGCCAGATGACTGGTTTGACCCGGGAAGAAGTGGTGGGGAGCCCCTTGACCGTTTTTGGAGGTGGTGCGCCTCCCTATACGGCGGCCAATCTGAAGGCCAATATCCAACGGGCCGTAACGGAGGGCCCCCAGATCTTCGAGTGGCAGTTCTCTGACCGGAGCGGCCGCCCCCTCTGGCTGGAGTTTAATCTAAAAGCCTTTACCCATGGCACCAGAGTCTATGTCGTAGCTGCGGTCCGCCATATCCAAGAGCGGCAAGCAGGAGCCTTGCAGGACCAAGAAAAGGTCAAGGCCCTTACGGCCCTGGTGGATGCCTTGCAAGATGTAGCTCTCCTGTTGGCTCGAGATGGCACGATCTTGGCTGCCAATGCAGCTGCTCGGGAGCGCTTGCAGCGTGTCACGCAGGATTGCTTGGGACGCAATATCTTCGACCTAATGCCGCCGGAAGTGGCCGCCCGCCGTAAAGTTCGCTTCCAAGAGGCTATCGAGACCGGGAAGATCGTCCATCTGGAAGACACCAATTGGGGAAGGCACATCCTCAATATTATTTATCCCCTTAAGGATGCCCAGGGAGAGGTCAGACAGGTCGGCGTCTATGCCATGGATGTTTCCGAGCTCCGGGAGACCGAGCGAGAACTGGCTAAGACCAAGAGCCGCTTGCAGTGTCTCCTGGATCACATGCCGGTCGCTCTCTATGGCTGTAATCCCACCGACTGCGGACAACTCACTTACTTGAGCAAAAGTATTGAACGCCTCACGGGTTTCACGGTGGAAGAGATTCTCGGTGACCCCTTTTTCTGGTGTCAACACATCCATCCCGAGGATCGCCGCCGCTATCAAGCCAGAGAGGACCAGCTCGACAGCGGGAACTCAATTGCCCTGGAATATCGCTTTCGCCATAAGGATGGCGGGTACCGTTGGTTTCATGACGAGTTCATCGTAGTCCATAATGCGCAAGGCGAACCCCTCGAATTTATCGGCTCCCTCCTGGATATCACCGCCACCCGGGAGGCCCGGGAGGCCTTGATTCGGAGTGAAGCCCGCTATCGGGCCATTGTGGAGTGCCAGAATGATCTCATCTGCCGTTTTGACTCGAATACAGCCTTGTTGTACGTCAATGAAGCAGTATGCCGGTTTTTCAGCAAAACGCCAGAGGAGTTGGTGGGCACCTCCTTTCTGGCACTGTTTGCCGAGCCTGAACAACAAGCTCTAAGGTCCTGGCTCACCGACTTTAACCCTGACCACCCGGTAGCCTCCCGGGAATGTCCAGTGCTTTTGCCCGATGGGCAGCGGCGCTGGCTGTCCCTCATGGTATATGCGTTTTTTGACGATCAGGAGCAGGTACAGGAATTCCAGGCCGTGGGCCGGGACATCACCGAACGGGTAAAGGTGGAGGAGGCCCTGAGGCAAAGCGAGCAGCGCTTCCGCACCGTTACCGAGAGCTCCCTGGTGGGCATTTTTGTCCATCAGGATGGCTTGCTCCGCTATGTCAACCCGGCCATGGCCCAGATGTTCGGTTATGAACCCGAGGAGATGCTCAATGGCTTGAATGTCTTAGATCTGGTCCAGCCTGACTATCGGGATTTTATCCAGCAAAAGATTAACGAGCGCTTAGCTGGTGCCTCCCCTGAGCGCTATACCGTGCCGGCCCGCCGCCGGGACGGCCAGCTGATTTATTGTGAGCTGACCGGCAATCTCATAATGTATGAAGGTCGACCGGCCATCTTGGTGATCGTGGTGGATGTTACCCAGCGTTGGCAGGCAGAAGCAGCCCTCCGGGCCAGCGAAGAGAAATTCCGCCTCCTCGTGGAGGGGATGAATGATGGCTTGGGCATTTCCGACGAGCATCTGAATATTGTCTATGTCAACCCCCGTTTCTGCGACATGCTGGGATACTCTCCAGAGGAATTAATCGGGCGTCCGGTTACCACCCTGGTGGACGACGACAACCGCCGGATCCTCTTCGAGCAGTTTGAGCAACGACAAAGAGGGGTGGATACTCCCTATCAGTTGGTCTGGACTCGCCGAGATGGCAGCAAGGTGCCAACGTTAGTGTCGCCTCGCCCCATCTTTGATGAACAGGGCCGTTTCCGGGGATCCTTTGCCATCCTGACGGATACAAGCATCTACCATCTGGCCGAAGAGGCCCTCCAGCGGCGGGAGCAGTATTTCCGCCAACTTACGGAGAATGTCTCAGATGTCATCGGCTTGTTGGACGCGGCTGGGCAATTTACTTATCTCAACCCCACCGTAGAACGCCTCTTGGGCTTCACCCCTGCGGAATTGCTGGGACGTTCCATCTTCTCCCTGGTCCATCCCCATGATCAGGCCGTGCTCCAGGCCCGCTTCCAGCAGCTCCTGCGAGAGGCGGCCGAAGATTTCACCGCCGTGGTCCAGATGCAACACAAACAGGGCTCTTGGCATATCTGGCAATTAAAGGGCCGCAACCTCATCCATGATCAGGTCGTGGCCGGCATTGTCATGAATGCCCAGGACATTACCGAACAGAAGAAGCTGGAAGAAGCGCTGCACCAGTCCGCCAAAAAGCTGCGGGGACTTACTGCCCAGATTTTTACCGCCCAGGAGACGGAGCGCCGTCGCCTGTCTTTGGAGCTTCATGACGAACTGGGTCAATCTCTCACTGCCCTGAAACTGCAACTGCGCTCCATCAGCAATAAGCTGCGCAAAGATCAGACGAGACTGCGGGACGAATGCTCCCAGATGCTGGATTATATCAATGGAGTCATAGAAAACGTCCGGCGCCTCTCCCATGATCTCTGCCCCTCCCTCTTGGATAACGTGGGTTTGGGTGCCGCCTTGCGCCATTTGTTGGAGAATTATCGCAAGTTCTATAAAGTGACTGATAATTTAACGGATTTAGATCATATTGAAAAATATTTATCAGGTTCAACTAAAATTCATCTTTATCGCGTTTTCCAGGAAATACTCACTAATATTGAAAAACATGCCAAGGCCCAGTCCATCGAGATTGCCGCACACACCGTAGATGGTCATCTGGCCGTGACCATCACCGATAATGGCTCCGGCTTTCCTGCAGAAATTCTTGAACAGAAATCAAGTCAAGCGGGACTTGGCCTCTCAGCCATTAATGAACGTATTCATATAGTGGGGGGCTCCTTGGAAATTTTCACCAAACCAAAAGCTGGAACACGTATTCATTTTTCTGTGCCTTTGCAGAAAAAAGGAATTTCAAAAAAGAGAGGATAGAATCATATGCGTCCTTACAGTGTTGTCATCGCTGATGATCATGTCATGTTTCGCCAGGGATTAAAAAAGATTATTGATGAAAAACCGGGGTATATCGTTGCCGGGGAAGCCAGCAACGGGCTGGAACTCATGAATCTCCTGAAGGAAAAAACCCCGGATTTAGTGCTGTTGGATATCTCCATGCCGCAGCTCCAAGGTTTGGAAGCCGCCAAAGAGATAAAAAAGCGCTATCCCAAGGTGAAAGTCCTGATCCTCACCATGCACAAGAGCAATGAATACCTCAACTATGCCTTGTCCATCGGTGCTGATGGCTACCTTATAAAAGAGGATGCTGATTCCGAATTGTTTTCAGCTATAGATACCGTGCGGCATCATGGGGTTTACATCTCGCCGCTCTTATCCCCCCAACTCAAGGATTTGTTGCTGCGGAAGTATCGGGAGGAGAAGAGTCAGATCCCGGAGGATCCTTTGACCAGACGGGAAAAGGAAATCCTGCGCCATATTGCCGAAGGGAAATCGAGCCGAGAGATAGGGGCCCTCTTAGAAATCAGTTCCCGCACCGTGGAACATCACCGGGCCAATATGATGCGCAAACTGGGTTGCCGCAAAATCGCTGAGCTGGTACGCTATGCCATCCAGAAGGGCTATACCCAAGACCAGATCTTTCCGGTTAATACCTAACCCTTTGCCTAGAGGACAGGGCGCTCAACGAGGTCAGGGCACGAGTGAGAACTAGGGATCAAAATCCGGCCTCTGGCAGTGGGGTGGCCACTGGCAAGGAAAGGTCTTATCGAAAATAAAATCGATAAAATTTTACATATTTAAGTCAATATACCTATAAAATTAGGGAGATATGACGATTGCCAAATCATTCTTTGATGCTTAAAATTATTCTGTAAGAAATAATCACGCAACCGCTGCACCGGGGTTGAATGAGGTGGGCAGCAACGTCGGGAGGCGGTGAAGTGAGGCAAAACGAGGTTATTATGGCCCATCTTCACAAAAAGGTCAAGAAAGATCATACCTATTATTATATTCGGGAGTCCCAACGCATTAAAGGGCGACCGACCATCGTCAATCAAGTATATCTCGGCACGGCCGATAAGGTGCAGTCACTCTTGGATTTTCCAGAAGGTAGCTTGCCAGAAGGTTTTTCTCCCAAGGAGTATGGCTCCGTTTTTCTCTTTAATGAGCTTGATCAGGAGATTGACTTGGCGGCCATGATTGATGAATTATTGCCGCCGGGGAAAAAGATCCGCGGGCCCTCCCTGGGGGAGATCATCTTTTATGCTGCCATGAATCGCGCCATCGCTCCCACCAGCAAACGTAAGTTGGCGACCTGGTACGAGCAGACCGACATCCAACGGGTCCGTCCTGTGCGCCTGACCTCCTTAAGTTCCCAGAATTTCTGGAATCATTGGGATCGCGTCCGCACGCCGGAGCTGGAAAAAATCAAGAACCGGTTTTTTAAGAAAATTATCTCCTTAACCAATCCGGCGGATAATGCGCACCTCTTCTTGGAAGCCAGTCTGCTCTTCCCAACGGTGGGCAACGGCAGCCGACCGGGCGGTCCCCGTTTGGCCAGGCCGACCCGGCGGGCAGTGAAAGTGGCCTTGCTGACCAACCAACAGGGTATACCTATTTTTTACCAGGCCTATGAAGATGACGAGCCGGTAGGCAAGTACTTTGATCAGATCCTCACCACCCTGATGGGTAAGGTGGCCACGCTCGGGGCCGCCCCGCAAGATCTGACGATCCTGCTGGGTGTTGGAGTGAATAATGGCCCGTTGCGGGAAAAGATCGCCGGCCAGCCCCACTTCCATTATCTGGCTGTAGTGGCCCCCGAGGTCTCGCCAGCCTTATTAAGGCTCCCCTTGTCACGCTATAAGTATCTGCCCTGCCGGCATAATCAGCGGCTACAGGAGCGGGGCGAGGCCCATTACAGCCTGCGGTATGCTGTGGCTGAGCCCCCGCAAGCAGGACAGGAAGTCATCCTCTTCGATCCGGCCGTGTATAAAAAAGCCCGGCGGGAACTGCGGGATAAAATTCAGAAGCTACGGCAGGACCTGATCATTTGGCAGCGGGAACTGCGGCAGCAGCCGGCGGAGCAAGCTGCAGCGGAGTTGCACAGCCGTTTTGCCAATCGCTGCCAGGATCTGGGCTTAAGCCCTGAGATCATGCACCTTGCACTGGTTCAGGACAACGGTCGGATGATGGTGCAGAGCCGCTTAAACCGAGCTTACTGTGCCAGCCTCCTCAAGAAAATGGGGAAATTTGTAGTGCAAACCGACCGGCTGGATTGGTCGCCCGAGGAGTTTTGTGACCTGGCGGTGGAACGGGGTCTGTTGGGGGACAGCCCCAACCGGCCGCCCACCATGTTCCAATCGGCCCTGACCCCCCAATACCATTGGACCGACTCCAAAATCCCCATTCACGTCTTTGTCTGCATGGTAGCCTTAACTTACTTGTGCTTCTTGCAGAAACGCCTGGCCATGGCCGGGCTCCTCCTCACTGCCAAAGAGGCCATGGAAGAGATGCGGGCTTTAAAGACGGCCATCTTCCTGCTCTCTGAAGAATCCAAGCCGCTACGCCTCTTTGAGGAACCCTCGGATCTGCAGGTAAAGATCATCGATGCTTTGGGTTATGAGATGGAGGAGGGCAGGTTAATACCGCGCCAGAGCGCCGGCCAGGACATCCCGGCCGGCAGGGAGTAGGGGGAATTCTTCCCATTGCCCTGGAGCGTGGCCAGAAGATCAAGCCGCGGTTAGCTCCAGCGGCAGGCGTTCAGTGATTATAGATGGGGCGGGTGTGTAACCCGCCCCTTTTCGCTGGCGGCTTGCCCTTGCCGGGCCCCGCTGGGCTGGCGGTGAGGCGGCCGGGCCATTAACCCGGCGCTATTTCCCCTGAAAAATCGGTGGGCGTTTCTCCAGGAAGGCCTGTTTGCCTTCCAGGTAGTCCTCACTATCCCAGACCAGCCGGCGCAGGGCCTGGATGCGCTCAAAAGTCTCGGCGCTCACTGGCAAGGCATTGGAAAGAATATGGATCTGTTCTTTGATGACCGAAATGCTCAAGGGTGAGTTCTTAGCGATGGTCCGGGCCATCTCATAGGTAAAGGTCTCAATCCGAGGGACCCTGGATTATTGCCAAGCAACAACGGGTAGATTGACAAAACATGAAACCGACGCAACATCGCATTATTCTGGGCGATAGCCGCACCATGACCGAGATCACCGATGCCTCAGTGCATCTGGTGGTGACCTCGCCACCCTATTGGCAGCTGAAGGAT
>CAZARS010000106.1:0-2844 GCA_964487625.1 uncultured Desulfobacca sp. | reverse complement strand
CCGACGACCAAATCGGCTACCATGATTCCTATGAGACCTATATTAATCACCTCAACCTGGTCTGGCAGGAATGCGAGCGGGTGCTGCGGCCGGGCTGTCGACTGTGTATCAACATCGGTGATCAGTTTGCCCGGGCCGCCTACTATGGCCGTTATAAAATAATGCCCATCCGCACAGAGATCATCAAGTTCTGCGAAACCATTGGTTTGGATTACATGGGTGCCATCATCTGGCAAAAGGTGACCACCTGCAACACGAGCGGCGGTGCCACCATTATGGGTTCTTTCCCCTTCCCCCGCAACGGCATGCTGAAGCTGGACTATGAATTTATCCTAATCTTTAAGAAGCCGGGGCAAACGCCGCCGCCCTCCCCCGAGGCCAAGGAGGCCTCCCGTCTTACCATCGAAGAATGGAATGACTATTTCCGCGGGCACTGGGTCTTTCCCGGGGAAAAACAGACCAAACATTTGGCCATGTTCCCTGAGGAGCTGCCGCGGCGCCTCATTCGGATGTTTACTTTTGTGGGGGAAACGGTCCTGGACCCCTTCCTGGGCAGCGGCACCACCAGTCTGGCCGCCAGAAATCTGGGGAGGAACTCTGTTGGCTATGAGATCAATGGCGATTTTTTGCCGATCATTTTGGAGAAATTAAGCCGACAGCAAAACTTAATCTTTAGTGAGCCCCAGGTAGAGGTTGTGACCCCAAAAAAACAGCCCATCGATTTGGCCAAGAGAATAGCGGCGCTGCCTTATATCTTTAAGGACCCCTGTCGGTTCGATAAACGGGTGGATCCCAAAAAACGAAGTTTCGGCTCTAAAATCAGTCGGGATTAACTGTGGATAGCCAGAGCGGCCATGGCCGGGTTGGCCAAGTCTAATATTCCCTTTTCTTGGGGAACCAGGGCACAAAGGCGCTGGTCCGCTCCTGGTAGGCCCGATAGGCGGGCCGGCGCTCCGGCAGGTCTTTTTCCAACAATGTAACGCCGGAGACCTTGAGGAGCAGGAAGGTAATGGTTAAGGGGCTGATGACAGTCCACCAATGGTTGGGGTTGGCCAAGGCGATGACATAAATGCCCCACCAGACCAAGGTTTCGCCGAAGTAGTTGGGATGGCGGGAATAGCGCCACAGCCCATGCTCCATGACCTGCCCCCGGTTGGCCGGATTGGCTTTGAAGCGGGCCAGTTGCCAATCAGCTACGGCCTCGCAAGTGAAACCCAGCAGCCAGACGAGGGTGCCTAATCGATCAGCCCAGGTAAAGGTAGCCGGGGTGGGACTGAGCAAGGCGGCTTGGGGGGCTAAGGCGATGAGCCACAAGAGCCCAGCCTGTAGCCAAAAGACCCGGAAGAGGCTCTGCCACCAGAAAGACTCGCCGTAGCGCTGCCGCCAGACCTGATAACGCCGATCTTCTCCCTGCCCCCAATTGCGCCAGGTAATGTGCGCCGCCAGACGCACCCCCCAGAGGGTGATGAGGGCCAGCACCAGGGTCCGGCGGCCGGTGAAACCGCCTCCTAGACTGGCTGTCAGCCAGGCCAGAAACACAAATCCCAGCCCCCAGAAACTATCCACGATGCTGGCATTCTGTACCCTCAGGCTAAGGAGCCAGACCGCAGTCATGAATAGTAGGGCGGCCAGCAGATTGGCCAGATAGACCGCCAACATTCCCTCCATCATGGTCCCTCCTCCTGCCCTGTGGCCAGGCGATATTGGTCTCGTTCCTGAAGCAGGAATTTTTCCCGGACCAACTGCTGCAAAAGGCGGCGGCTGCGGGCAGGCTCGACAGCTAACTCAGCCAACAGGGCGCTCTCGGGCCAATGTGGCTGTCGGAGAAAGCAGCGTAGGATCCGACTGCGCAACTCCCGATCTGAGCCGGGAAAGGGACTCTGCCGCTGGTAATGGGCGCTGCGGCGATTAGGATTGTCCACGACCTTCTTCAACATGGCACCATAATCCATGAGGGCATAATACCACGGCCGGACCCGCTGGGCATCCAGGGTCATGAAGAGCAGGGGGGCCAGCATCTTATCCGTCACGCCCTCAACCCCTGGATAAAAGAAATGCAGATACACCCGGCGTATATTGGTCTCCACAAAGACCACCGGTTGTGCAAAGGCAAAGGCGAGCAGGGCCCCGGCGGTGGCCGCACCGATTCCCGGCAGGCTTAGCAAGGCGGCCCGCTGGGCCGGAAGTTGACCGCCATAGTCATGGATGACCCGTTGGGCCAAGCGTTGGAGGGCTTGAGCCCGGCGATTATATCCCAGACCCTGCCAAACTTGGAGGATCTCCCCCAAAGTAGCTTGGGCCAGCTCCTGGAAACCAGGGAAACGCTGCAGAAACGGCTCATACCAAGCCAAGACTCGCTCCACCTGGGTCTGTTGCAACATAATCTCGGACACCAGGATGGCATACGGATCATCGGTCCGGCGCCAAGGAAGATCCCGGCCTTGGACGGCATAAAAGTCATAAATGATTTCTTGGAATCTTCTGATCAGCTTAGCCGTTAAACCACACTTCTGATAGGTGCAGGAAAAATCAGGGAGAGCTTCAGGAAGAGGAGTCATAAACCTCCGCTGCGAGATGCCTGGGGCGGCGGTCGCCGCCCCTCGCTTTAGGCCATCTGGAAGTTTTTAATGAATTGGCCGATCTGAGTGCCGAGATAGACGCACTTGATGTTGCGCAGGCAATCCTCGGCGTCTTTTTTCTCCAAGTGCGTGGTCATTTCATGGTTATCTTTTTTCAGTTTGACAATATAAGCATCTTTGGCTTCATCAAAATCCACGCTGAGAATGATCTTATTCTGATCAATTTCAGGATACAACTCGGCAATCTTATCGCGGACCGCACCGA
>CAZARS010000105.1:0-9582 GCA_964487625.1 uncultured Desulfobacca sp. | reverse complement strand
GGCTCAGACTGCAGGCTGATTATGGACTTACCAGCTTGGGGGTGCCCGCTACGCCCCCTAACAGCACTCCCTGCAGATCACTGGCCGTGGGGAGGACGTTGGGATCGAAATATTTATCCACAAAATGTCCCGTCATGGAGTTGGAGGTCCGCTCATCCACCTTAAATGCGGCAAAACCGATGATTTGCCGCCAAACTTTTTGTTCAACGGTTTCAACTACCGGCAAAATCAACGTCTGGCCCGCCTGGACAAATTGGTGCATTAAGGTGGCCTCGGTGCCCGGAGTAAAATAGATCTGTTGAGTGGGCGCGGTTAAAGGCGAGCCGAAGCGGACCGAGGGGACGTTATTTTCACCGGAGAGATTAAACCACCCGGCCTTGCCTCCTTGACTCTGTACCTTGATGGTCTGGGTGGTTGGATCTATTTCAATTTCCACCGTTTGTCCAGAGAAATTATAGACAATATCTTTAGCCACGGCGATGGGGGGGAGATTCCCCACCGCTACCGCTTCGGGCAGAATGGCCGTGGCCGACACCGAGACGGTCCAGGGACTCGAGACCCCGATCAAAGGGGCAAAGTATAGGGTGACAGGCCTGCTCAAAGACACGCGCACCGCCGGCACCGGCAGGGAGGCCGTATTGATGGGCCGCGCCAAGGGTAGGGTCTGTTGTTCCCCTGGCGAGGGACTTAACAGCCAATAGCCGTACTCCACCACTTCTTCGCCCACGTCCAGGACCGTATTATCCGCTTTGTTGGCACTGTGCTCGATGATTGCCAAGGCTTTGGCCTCTGCCTGAAGCCAGTTGGGGGTCCGGTTGTTTTCCGGCCCGGTATAGGGCACCAACCCCATGGCCCCGGCCAGCGCCCCGGCATCGGCTGTACGCTGCAGCTCACTCCTAACCATGAACAGGTGGCCGAAATCCAAGGCCAAGGCTACAAAACCGCAGAGGGCCACCAGGGTCAAGGCAACGGATATGGCTACCGCACCAGCCTCATCGCCGGCAAATCTGATTATCAGTGACTGCCACCCTCTGGCTACCCGTCTCATGGCCCCTCCACCACCATAGCCGTCGTGGCCTGCAAGTCCTTGCTGGCGCCAAACCCGGGGAATAGGTGTAAGATCCACCAATTTTTGGTGACCGTCACCGTTACCGTGACGATTCGGTTGGGAGTAGTCCCCGCGGTGCTGGCCGTGACCGTCAAGCCACTCAGGATACTGTCATAATTGAGGGTGGATTTCACATAGCTGGCCACCTCCGCCGACGATGGCACACTGGCATTACCGGTATATCTGGCCGCAAATCTAGCCCCCTCCCGACTGGCATTGGTAATGACATGCTGCATAAAAAACATGTGCCCGAAATCCATGCCCCCCAGCACCAGCAGGAGGAGCAAAGGAAAAATCAGCCCGAATTCCACCGACACCGCCCCCCTTTCACCCTGGCGGAATCGGCGATAAGCAGGCAACCACGTTTTTCTCATCGTTTCATCCTCCTCCAAGGTTGGTCGGCATCTGCGCCGGCCAGGGAAGCACCGGCTGTTTCTCCTTTATGGTTGGCGCGCCTACCTTTCCTCATACTTTTTTATCGTCAGGTATAGGGAAATCTTTAATCTGGGCGGGGTGGCGGTTGGCAAAAGCTAAGGGTTGGCTGGGGCAGGCTGCCTCGCGGAAAGGTTTTTCCCGGGCCGCTGGTTTGAACTAATCTTTACAGGCCCTAACATACTAGTATAAGAGATGACTTTATAAATGCAAAGTTTGATTACACGGCCCTACCCTTTACTCTGGGCGAGGTGAGAGAGTCTGCGAAGCTGATAGGTGATTCGAACTATCTGAGCGAAGAAATAAAATCGAGCCCTGATCGGCAAAGACCTCTTGCCAATCTTTGCTCTCCCGCAAGAAGTTGGCAAGTTTAGTATTATTACTGATTAAAGCCATATCAGGAGGATATTTCTCCAAAAATCGCCGCCAGCCCTCTCGGCCTCCAATAAAATCCATATACGGCCGCACCACCTTTTCGGGATAGACCGTTTCATAAAGAGCATTTGCGCCAAAAACGCCCTTTCCCTTCAGCAGGTCCCTCAGTTGACAAAATACGTCTGGCAAGCTTGGTCGATGTTCTCTCGGGTTAGCTCCGGAGGAATGTCTCGATAACGGGCCAGGTCGATGATCTGCTCCACCAGATCCCGGGGATGGCAGGCGTCCATGGGCCGGGCTAGGGGGTCGTAGTAAGTCTCCAAGAGATAGTCCACAACCTCCTGGCGATAGTCCACCTGATAATGTTGGCAGACCAGGCGGAAGATGGCCTGGAACTGCTCCCGGTTGACGTGGTCCAGTTTGATCTTGTAGCGCAGCCGCCGGAGAAAGGCACCGTCCATGAGGGTCTCCGGCGCCAGGTTGGTGGAAAAAATGAGGATCTGATCAAAGGGGATGGCGAATTTCTGGCCGGTGTGCAGGCACAGGAAATCCCGCCGGTTTTCCATGGGGATGATCCAGCGATTCAGCATCTCCTGGGGGGCCAGGCGCTGGCGCCCGAAGTCGTCAACGATGAACAGGCCGTTATTGGCTTTGAGCTGCAGGGGGGCTTCATAGTATTTCAGGATAGGGTTGAAAGCCAGGTCCAGCATTTCCAGGGTCATTTCCCCGCCCACCAATACCGCAGGCCGATGGCAGCGGACCCAACGGGGGTCGGTCTTGAAGAGACTGGGGGAGTCTTCCTGGAGGGGCTGATGGGTGACTTCGTCAAAGATGCGGATGACATTCCCTTCCACATAGAGGGCATAGGGCACCCAGATGGGGTCGTCTAGGACCTTGCCCAGCCGCAGGGAAATGGCGGTCTTGCCGTTTCCCGGCGGCCCATAGATAAAGATGGGTTTGCCGCTCCCCAGGGCTGGACCCAATTTGTCCATGAGCTCGGGAGGTACCACCAAGCCGGTAAAACTTGCCTGCAGGGCTTCGGGCCGGATCCGTTGCCCCCGGAGGCTCTGGCCCTCCACCTGCTGCCAGTACTCTGCCAAGGTCACCGGGGCCGGCCCTACGTAATTGTCAAACTCAAAGAGCACTGCGGCCCGCCGTTTCCCCCCTTCAGTTAAGGCGTAGCGATAATTCTGACTGATGGCCGTGACGCTGCCGTCCAGGCTGCCTGACCCCTTGATTTCCACATACTTCTCCCGGCGCAGATAATCAATCAGGTGCATTACCAGGGCGGAACTCAATTTCAGGCGGGAAGTGAGGTCTGGCAAGGTAAAGACTTCCAGATAAAAAGCCTGCTTGAGGAGCAGGTTGGCGAGAAAATTTTCCGGAACGCCTACCTCCGCCATAGTGCTGGGCGGGCGGTGCACCGGCAGGAGGGCGGAGACGGGATTTGATGTCGTCGTCCCCAAGCTGGACTGCGGTTGCCCGGCTGTCTCCAGGGGTCTTTTAAGGAGTGTCATACTGCTGGCCCTCGCTTGATGGTAAATCTGCCACGCTATAAGTTGGTTGCCGGCAGCCAAGCGTTAACTGGCTTAATGCCGAAGCCTTTTCTTTGTTATGCAGAGCTTATACAGCCTCGCAGTTTCCAGATCGGGTTCATCCGAAAGCTAACAGAACTGCCAAAAGAGCAGGCCCAAGCCAATACTGGTTAAGATATAACATTGAGTAATTATTAATTATTCACCTCAACCTCAACCCTTTCCCCGCCTGGCGGGGGAGGGAGCTGAGGACTTTCGAGAAGAAGAACAGATAGATTAGAGTAGATTAGAGCCTCTGATGCCGCCGGAGGCTCAGGACGACCAGCTTGAGGAAACTGCCGACCGGCAACCACCCCTTGCTTTTGTAATCGGCGGCCAGCCGGAAAACTTTAGGTCGCCGAGGTATGGGATAGAGCGCTAAAAAGCTGGGAGGCAAAAAATTTTTGAGTTTTTCAAGAATAATTCCGATAAAAGAACTAAGAACCAACTGAGGCTGACGGAATAAGTTTGGAAGGCTGAGATGGGGAAGTGAACAAGGGGATATCAAAAAGGAGGCTGTTGATAACTGGATAACTCACTCGGCAGCGGGCTCCGAAATTAATAAGTCTGAAGCGGAGAGAAAAAAACTAACATGTGGAGCTTTCTCAAAAAACTGCGGCAAGCAGCCAAAGGCGCAACCGCAGTAGAGTACGGCCTGTTGCTGGCCTTGATTGCCATCATTATCATGGGGAGCGTCTCTCTGTTGGGCCAGAATGTCAATCAAACCTTAGACAGCACGGCTCAGGCTCTATCCTCCTCGGGGTCTGATCGCGGCTCAGGTGGGGGGGAGGCAATGGCGGCGGAGGCGGTCCTGACCCCAGAGGCGGAGGCGGTCCTGACCCCAGCGGAGGGTCTGGTGGGGGGTACACTCGGCGTTAGAACCTACTTAGCAGGACAACTAATCTCTCATGACTATTTTTTAGTTCTAGCAAAATTAAAGTTTTAACCAAGGCGGTCGATATAAAAAGCAAAGACGTTCAAAGATTTAATATGCGCTAAATTACTAGGGAGGTGATACGTAGATTTTATAAGATATGGTCGCCCAGAATAAGGGGATAGGTGAGTTAGGCGGATCATTGAGCAACCTATTACTCTTTTTTGAAAAAGGAGAGGCATTATGAAGCACGTTATGAAAAAACTATTTTGGGAAGAGGATGGCGCCAGCGCCGTGGAGTACGGCTTGTTGGTGGCATTAATTGCCGTAGCTATTATCGCTGCTTTGACTGCTGTGCAAACTAGCCTTAGTGGCTTGTTTAACACAGTTTCGGACAAATTAGATGCAGCTACTCAATAACTAACGGAATAGTACGGAATATAGTAGCCCAGGGAGGCCCAAGGGGGGGGATAGTGGCCGAGCCGGCCAAGCTGCAGGCCGTGTAGGGCGCTATCCCCTGAACTCCGGAAAACCGGTATTGGAGAGCAAATTGACCCCCCTCGGGGCCATAGTAGGCTTATCCTCACGCAGAATAACCGCGGGCCATCACCATTCAGTTGAACGAGACTTAGGGGGTGGCCCGTTTTATCGCCCGCGGCTACAGGGCGGATGTTCCGGTGCTGATGGAGACTGAGCATGCAGCGACTCTTGGGCCAGGATCAGTGGGCGAGTGCGGTGGAATATGCCCTGTTCCTTGGGTTGCTGGCCCTTGCCATGCTCGGCGGGTTGGCCCTCTTCGCCAATAACTTGGAAAATTCCCTAACAGACTCTGCGACGGCGATCAGCCGCGGGGGCAGCGAAGGGGGCGCAGAGAGCGCTGCCAGTGACAGTACAACTACGCCACCCAACGACGCCACCGCTGTGCCACAACCGGGGAGCCAGTCTCAAGCCGGATCAAATCCTGGTAACGGAAAAGGTCATGTTTATGACCATGCCATAGCGCCAAAACAGGCCAAACCTATATGGCATTAAACCGGCAAAGCCTCATATTAGGGATGACACGATTGGATGAGTAGGATTACTCAGTCCCACCAATCCATACAATGACCTGAGGAGCTCAATCCTTTATGCGGCGCACCCCCCTCCTGATCCTCTTTTTTTTTTTTCTTTCCGGGGCCGTGGCCGCGTATCTGGCCGTGGGTTGGCTCCGGGCTACTACCCAGCAGGCGCAGCGCACGGCCCAGCAGGCGGTGCAAACGGTGCCGGTGGTGGTGGCGGCCAAGGAGGTGCCGGCTGGGAGTGTCTTGGGGGGGGAGGTCCTCAAAGTGGTGAACTGGCCCCGGGACGCCCAGGTGGCGGGGATGGTGGCTGAGCCGGACAAACTCCACGGCCGGGTGGTGCGCTATCCCCTGGTCCCGGGGGAGCCGGTATTGGAGAGCAAACTGGCCCCCCTCGGGGCCGCAGCAGGGTTGCCCGGGCTTATCCAGAATAACCGCCGGGCCATGACCATCAAGGTGGACGAGGCCTCGGGGGTGGCCGGTTTCATAGCCCCCGGTCACCGAGTGGATGTCCTGGTGACCCTGGACAAGCGGGAATTCAAGGATGATCCCATTGCCCAGGTGGTCCTGCAGAATCTCCTGGTGTTGGGCCGGGGCCAGGACATGGAACCAGGCAAGCCCGGGGAGAAGCCCAAGGTGGTGCCCACCGTGACTCTGGAGGTGACCCCCGAAGAGGCGGAAAAGCTGACCTTGGCCGCCCGAGAAGGGTCCATTACCCTGGCCCTCCGGGGCTGGAGCGAGACGCCGGTGGTGACCACTGCGGGAGCCAAGGCCTCGGCCTTGGTCCAACAAGTCCAGAAACCCGAACCTGGCTTCGAGGCGGCCAATGCGCCGCCGGTGCCCGCCAAAAAACGGGAGGTGGAAATCCTCCGGGGCACGACCCGGGAGACGGTGGCGTTCTAGTGGGACGAGCCCCCCGGCACGCTACGGACCGCCCTCCTGGCCGGGGAATTGTGGCTTGGTTATAGGAAAGGGCCTTCCCGCGATATCCCTCTTCCCATTCTCGCTCTCCCCCTGGCCTCCTGAGCCGCCAGAGGCGGCGCCGTATCTATCCTGTCATACTAAGAATCGAGATGTTGCCCGGCCCTCAGTCTGCTAAGGAAAATACTACCTGAAGGCTCCCGCCACGCCCTGCACCCGGACCAAGCCGGGGTGTCCAAGCTGAGCGCCACTCTCTATGTTTACCTCCAGAAATTGTTGAATGACCCAACGATTAGTCAGGAGGTGTTGGGTGACGGCCTCGGTGACTAAAAGCGTCTCCCCGGAAGCTAGGGCGGCATAGAGGAGGAGCTGGTCCGCCAGGTGGCGGTCCACCGCCGCCTGACTGGTCACAAACCGCTGCAAGCCCTGGAGTGCTTCCCGGGCCACCGCCTCGGCTGGCTTCCCTTTAGCCCCCAAAGCGGCCATCCCGGCGCCCGGCCCCCAGAGGAAGACAAAGCTGCCGGGGCCAGGGCTAGGGGGGATCTCTTCCATGAGGGGGAGTGGCCAGGGCAGGTTTTCCCTGAGCGTCTGACTCTGGCGCCGCAGGACATGCCCCGGCAGATTGGCCGCAGCCACCAACCCCCGGAAGGCCGTGGGAGGCGGCGGCGTGGTCCATTGCTGGCCCTGCCACGGTCCGGTCGGCGTCACCTTTAAGGAGATTTCACCCCCGCCCCGGGGATAGAATCCCCAGACACGAATGGCTGTTTCTGCTACAAGTCCCATTTGCCGCAGCGCCGGCAGGAACACCCAGGCCAGGTAATGATAGGACGGACTCCAAGGAACATGGGTGCCCCCCCGCAGCACCAGGGAGGAGGGTTGGCTGGCCCAAGCCAGCACCGGCAGCAAGGTCTGGGCCAACAGAGTCACCGCGCCGGCACTGCCGGTCTGCTGGGCCACATCAAAAAGGTAGTTTCCGGGAAAGATACCGTGGGGTATAAAGGTGAGGGAAGTGGCACCGATGGCCGCGCCCGTCACTTCGGCCCTAGTTATCTGGGCCAGGGCCTGAACGCCGGTGAGATGTTGGGGCCGCAGCCCGGGTTGTGGGCGTCCTGCCCTGATGTTCTCAACTCGTATGGCTTTGCCGGTGAGGGCGGCCAAGGCCAGGGCTGTCCGCAGGATCTGACCGCCCCCTTCGCCATAGGAGCCATCCAGGATCAGCATCGATCCGGCTTAGTCCTCCAGGATGAAGATTACTTCCAGCCGGACCCGATAGGTGTCAATCTTGCCATCTTTGACAGACACCCGGTGTTCCACAACCCGCATCCCGGTGATGTTCCGCAGCGTTTTGGAGGCCCGGGCAAAACCGACGTTAACGGCTTCCCGAAAGCCCACCGGGGACTCGGCAATAATCTCCGTGACCCGTGCCACCTGTTCTTTTCCCATAACCTGCCCTCCTTTGTTGGGACCGGGAGCGGCCCGGCCCTGAATTATGAGGTTAGCATAAACTTTTTAAGAAAAATGTGCAAGAACAGCCAAGAGCCACCATCAAGCCACCGCTTGCCCAGGAAAAAATCCAACGAGCCAAACCACCCTTAATCTTTCTTATACCACGGTGCCATAAAAAGATACCTCTGCCCTCACCTTA
The DNA here is from genome assembly GCA_964487625.1 of uncultured Desulfobacca sp. Taxonomy (GTDB): domain Bacteria; phylum Desulfobacterota; class Desulfobaccia; order Desulfobaccales; family Desulfobaccaceae; genus Desulfobacca. The sequence goes on along the minus strand of CAZARS010000105.1, from coordinate 1,595 downwards.
GCCCTCTCCTCTTACAAGGGTCAGTTTGGGAAAGGGGTGATTATTAACCCTGCAAGTGCATATTAATTTTAATCCCTCATCCCTCATCCCACATCCCTCATTCCTATTCCCGGATCCCTGGCCCCTGGCCCCTATTCTGACTCTTCCCTCAAAGCACCACCTGGAACGGCGTGGGCATGAAAGTCAGGGCAAAGATGGCCCACGTGAGGTAGCCCACATAGCGACGTCGGCGGTCCAGCCCCACCCAATAGTGCAGCGGCAAGGGATGGTCCACCCCCAGGACCAAGAGGATGGCCACCCAGACCAGCCAGCCATACCAAGAGGTTAGGCCCAGGATCACCAAGAGCACCATGAAGCCTTTGGCCACGGTGGTGGCTTTCTCCCCTAAGAGGGCATAGGAGACGTGGCCGCCGTCCAACTGGCCCACGGGCAGGAGGTTGAGGTTGGTCACCAACAGTCCGATCCAGCCGGCAAAGGCCATGGGGTGGAGGATGATGTGGTGGTCGGGGGGCAGGCTGCCCACGGTGAGCCAGGTCATGAATTGGAAGAGGAGGGACTCGCCCAGGATGATCCCCCCATAATCCCCTGGCCCACCTGGCAAGACCTTGATCTCCGAGAGTTGCAGGCCAAAGACCAGGAGGGGTAGGGTCACCATGATTCCTGACAGAGGACCGCTGGCCCCGACGTCCAGCAGGGCAGGTTTGTTCAAAATGGGTGAGCGGATGCGGATGAAAGCCCCCAAGGTGCCGATGAGGAAAGGAATGGGCGGCGCTGGCAAAAAGTAGGGGAGAGAGACATTCAGATCGTGATAGCGGGCCGCGAGGTAATGGCCCATTTCATGGCAGAAGAGGATGAGCAAAAGGGTAAGGGCAAAGGGGAGGCCTTTATATAGCTGCCAGGGGGTCTCCCAGGGAATGACCCCTTGTTGCATGGCTCCGGCGGTGATGGTGGTTACGCCGGTGGCCAAGAATAACGCGATGTTCAAGGTGGGAAGACGCTCCGGTTGGCGGCGGTCTGGTCCCGGTGGCAGGTCTCGGGAAAACTCGGACAGCCAATCGCCGGGTATCTGGTTGGGTTCGAGGTGTCTGTTCATAAAATCTTTCGGTTTTTTTCTCCGGAGGGGGCAGCCCCGTGCTGGCCAGACTCAGGCAGCTTGGGCGGGGCTGCGGTCCAACCGCACCGCTTGCCTGAGGGCTGCGATTTCTTGCGGGGTTAGGTCCCGCCAAGCTCCGGGGGGCAAGCGGCCGAGACGCAGCGGTCCATAGGCAAGACGCTTTAATTTGAGCACCGGGTAGCCCACGTGGGCCAACATCCGCTTGACTTGGTGGTACCGTCCTTCCTGGATGGTCATCTCCAGAACACTGTGGTCGCCGCCGGTTTTGAGGATCCGCACGGCCACGGCCTGGGCCGGTCGCCCGTCCAAATCTACTCCTGCCAGCAACCTTTGCCGGGCGGCGTCGTTGAACCGGCCGGTCACCGTCACCCGATAGGTCTTGGGCACTTTATAGCGGGGATGCATGAGGCGGTGGGCCAACTCGCCGTCGTTGGTGAGCAGGAGGAGGCCGCTGGCATCATAATCCAATCGGCCGATGGGA
>CAZARS010000104.1:9556-9780 GCA_964487625.1 uncultured Desulfobacca sp. | reverse complement strand
GCCAGGTCTTCGTATCGTACCGTGGTTATGTTAAATGATTGCACCGTTCTTGTCAAGTTTTTAACTATGGTTAACTTATTGAATATTAAAGATAATATCCTTGTCTGCAACTCTCTGGCTCCTTGGCGACATGCTGTGCGCCAGCCACGTCCCAGAGGGGCCGACGGGTTCATAATACCCTTCACAACCGTGAATTATTGCCTACCATTGACAACCCCCAGGCC
>CAZARS010000104.1:7188-9537 GCA_964487625.1 uncultured Desulfobacca sp. | reverse complement strand
GACTTACTAAAATAGCAAATTCCCCCTAAGAAAGGAGCGAGCATTATGAACCTATTTATACCCGCAGGTGAACGGGACGAGATCACCAAACTCCTCCAGGAAGAGAAAGTTGTTTTCGAAATCACCGACACCACTTCTATCCGGGAGTTGGGCACGGGCAGCTATGAGATGCTGACGGTTACGGCCAATCTCCCGGAAGTTAATGTGCCGGCGCAGTTCCGGGCCAGTGAGGGGGATGTGCGGGCTTTTCGCCTCCCCTCCGGCCGTCTTATCCTCACGGATTTAGAGGGCAACTTGGAGAGAATTGAGACGCCGCCGCCCACCTCGTAAGACTGGTCAGCTTGACCTAACCCAGCAGCGGAGGCCAGGGCCAGCGCCGTGGGGGGGATGCAATGACAAGGGGCCCAGCTGGTCCGCCTCCTTACCCCAACGCTTACATCAACATCCCGTCAGAGAGACATTTTTTCCCCCTTACCCAGACCCTCTCCCCCCCCGCTGGCCCGAGCAGAGGGAAATGAGGGCTGAATGGCCCTCAGAGTGTAATTTGGTATTAGCGCTCGATCGAGGTCAAGCCTTCCCGGATGGCGTATTTAATGAGGTCGGCCAGGCTGTTCAGCCCTAGCTTATCCATGAGTTGTTTGCGGTGAACTTCGATGGTCTTGACGCTGACGTGGAGGGTGTCGGCGATCTGCCGGGTGGAGTGACCTTCCGCCAGCAATTGCAGGACTTCCCGTTCTCGAGGGGTCAGGGTCTGGAACGGCGAGGAATCACTGTCGGCGAGTTTTTGCACATAATCTTCCACCACGATGCCGGTGATGTCATGGCTGAGGTAGACCCGGTTGGCCATGACCATCTGGATGGCGTTGACCAGCTCTTCGGAGGCGCAATATTTCAGCAGATAGCCGGCCGCTCCGGCTTTGAGCATGCCTTTGACGAACCGTTTATCAGAGTGCATGGATAGGGCAATGACTTTGGTGCCGGGCGATTCTGCCATGATCTGGCGGGTAGCCTCAATGCCATTCAGTTCAGGCATACCGATATCGATGATGACTACCTGGGGCTGGAGGGAAGCGGCCAACTGCACGGCTTGGCGGCCGTTTTCAGCCTCCCCCACCACTTCCATGTGGGGGTGTTGGCGCAACAGGGCAATGAGACCTTCCCGGACGATCTTATGGTCATCGGCGATGAGGATACGGATGGACATGGTGGCATTACTCCGTTCGGAGAGGGGCGGAAAGCGTCACGGTCGTGCCGGTATAATCGGAGCGGATGTCCATGGCACCGCCAAAGGCCTGGAGGCGCTCCCGGATACTAAAAAGGCCGAAGCCGAAATCTTCCGGCCCCAACGGGAGCGCATGGCAGCCACATCAAAGCCCACGCCATCGTCGTGCACACTAATTATCACTTGATTATCATCCCGCCGGATCGCCACTTGGACTTCCCGGGCCTTAGCGTGTTTCACCACATTGAGTAGTAATTCACTCACTGCCTGAAATAATAAAACCCGCACTTCTTCGGCCAAGGGTTTGGGTTGGGCATCATCCTCAAAGAAGGTGATGAGCCCGTGTTGGTCCTGCAGCTCTTCCATCAGCCACTCCAGGGCTGCTTCCAGGCCCAGTTCATAGAGAATGGGTGAACTGATCTTGAAAGTTAACGACTTGGTGTCCTGGATAATCTGTCGAAAGAGCTGACGCACTTCGTCCAAGGCCGCATGGACCAGCGGCTGGGCCTCGGTCGCCTCCCGCAATTGCCCCAATTTAATGGCGGTGATGGCCAATTTCTGGCCGATGTTATCATGCAAGAAAACGGCAATACGGCGGCGTTCCCGTTCTTCGGCCAGACAGAGCTGCGACGTCAGGGCCCGGAGGCGGTCTTGCACCTCGGTTAATTGACCCTCGGCCTGCAGACGGCGCCCCACTTCCTGGCAGAAAAAGGTTAATAACAGGCCTAAAACCACCAGATGGCAGAGCAGCAGAGTGCCAACCAGGACCAGACTGGTGGTGGGCGGAAAATCTGATGGCGAGGCTCCAGCCCATGGGGCCAGCCAAAAGAGCAGGGCTAAAGAGGCCAAAGCCAGCCCCAAACCGGCCCCGGTCATGGCCAGGATCCGGCGCTCTCCCATCTGTTCCCAACACGGCCAGGTCATTGTCGCGCCGCTCGCACCTACAGCTCCCTCGTCATGAGAAGGGTTATCTGGCAAATATAATCAAGAAAAAATAGCTGTGCCAACATGAGCCTCGAAAAACTCAGGGGCGACGGTAGGCGATTCTCCGCTGCGCCGCCAGAAAATAGCCTATTTTAGCATACTCACCTGAAAATCACAGATAAAAGATGGACCTTTGCTTTGGA
>CAZARS010000104.1:0-7152 GCA_964487625.1 uncultured Desulfobacca sp. | reverse complement strand
GTCCGCACCCGTTGGCCAAGCAACCCCCCCGCGCTGGTCAGGAACAGAACCAGCTATCCGAGTCATCTTATTCGATTGCCTTGACGACTATTTTTATTATATAAAAAAAGGATAAATCAAGGGTGTGCTCAGCAAGCCCAAACGCTTTTGCATAATTGATACATGGGAGGGCTGAAGACCTTATGGAGGCAGAAAAGGCCGCGGCGGCGGCGCGCGTTGCTCTGGAAAATCTGCTGGCTGGCAATCAGCGTTTCATTAAAAGTGAGCCAGCACCTCGTGACTTCCGGTTGCGTCGAGAACGGCTAATTTCGGGGCAAAAACCCATGGCCATTATCTTGGGCTGTTCCGATTCACGGGTCGCACCGGAAATGCTTTTTGACAAGAATTTGGGGGAAATTTTTGTGATCCGCACCGCTGGGCAGGTGTTGGAGCCCGTGGCTTTGGCCAGCATTGAGTATGCTGTGGACCATCTAGGGGTGCCGCTCTTCATGATCCTGGGCCATGAACAATGCGGCGCAGTTACCGCGGCGGCTACCCATGCAGGGCCGGTTCACGGCAACATCGGGATTCTCTTGGACAAGATCCGTCCGGCCATTGACAAGGCCAAGGCCCTGCAGGTGCCGCCTGAAGAGTTGGTGGAAAAAGCCACGGACCTGCACCTGGAAGAACTGGCCCAACAAGTCATGCGGGACAGCGAGATCATCCGCCAGGCCATTCAAGAAGGCCGACTGCGATTGGTCATTGCCAAGTATAAATTGAGCACCGGCGAAGTAGTAATTTTTAATAATGATTATCGGGGCTGAACACGGGTAATGAATGCCGCTCGTTCGGCGGGCGCGGCCTTCAGTTGTGCAGCAAAAATCCCTTGCTAGAAAACCCTTGCCGGATGGGCCTTCATGGAATTTTAACCGGCAAGGTATGAACTCACCTGAAAGTTCTGGAGGGGCGGGTCTGCGACCCGCCCCTATGGTGACTTTTCTCCATGACAAGGTTTTCCGGATGGAAACTATCTCTGTCAACCAGGTTGCTCCCTATATTGCCCAGGTGGGGCAGGCTGCCAGTCTTGAGTTACCAGAGAGAAAAATACTTTGATGCGCCTGTTGTCCAATAAAATTTATCTGATCATCGGGTTGGTGACCATCATCGTATTGACGGCCGCCTTTGTTTTGGGGCTCATGTCGTCCAATAAAATGCGGGAGGTGATCAGCGAGCAGTTTAATCAACAGCAGCTTATCATCGCCAAATCCGTGGCCTCTGACATTGAGGAGAAATTCGCTTTTATCAAGAATGAACTACACACCCTGAATCTCTCTCCGGCCATTCAATATTTGGAAGTTTCTTGGCCCAACCGGATGCAGATCACCCTGGAAAATGTCAAGCCCTATGGCGTGGTGGAGATCGGGCTGGTGGCTATTAACCAAGATAAGGCCGTCGTCCACCGCCTTGACAGTTCGGGGAAGCAGGGTAGCCAGCCGTTGGACCCTCAGACGCTGTCATTTGTCACGTGGGCCCAGGATCCGGCGCATAGAAACCTGTTTTTTATTGAGCGCACCTGCTGGAGCATTCGCCACAACGCCGATACCTCCTACTTGTTGTTGGCCATACCCACGTATCAGGTTTCCATGGATGAAAGCCATCCGGAGGCCAGGGGGAACTTTACCGGCGTCCTCTACCTGCTCATCGATCCCTTTTTTCTCGCCCAGAAGTATGCCCAGGATATCCGCTCTGGCCACACCGGCTATGCTTGGATCATCGATAGCCAGGGACATTTCCTCTATCATCCCGAGAGGGATTTCATCGGCAAGGATGCCTTTGAGATCAGGGAAAAAAGGGCGGCAAGGGTTTCTTTTGACGAAATCAACCGGATCCAACGCGAGAGAATGCTAGCCGGGCAGGAGGGCATGTCATATTATTGGAGCGGCTGGCACCGCGGGGTGCAGGCGCCCATGAAAAAATTCATCGCCTTTGCCCCCATCATTATTGCCGCAGACAACGACACCATGGTCTGGTCAGTGGCAGTGGTCGCTCCCCAGAGCGAAGTGGAAGGGGCCATCCATGAAGTGTATATCCGGCAATTTCTCCTCCAGGGTTTTCTCATTCTGATCATTTTGCTGGCGGGTGGCACAGGTATTTATTACGAATCCCGTTGGGCCTCTGCCCTGGAAAAAGAGGTGGCCCGTAAGACCTTGGAGCTGAAAAAATCCAATGAAGAACTGAGCATCTCTGAAAAACGGTATAAATCTCTGGTGGAATCGGCGGAAGACTCTATTCTCACTGTGGATGCCAACGGTGAAATCTTGTCGGTCAACCGCTATGGGGCGCAATTTTTGGGGTACACTATTCATGGAATTGTCGGCAAAAATCTGAAGGCTATTTTCCCCGGGAAGGTAGGGGAACTCCTCCAGAATCAGGTGGAAAAAATCTTCCGGGATAAGGTCGGCTTCCGGACCGTGCAGGAAGTGCTGCTGGGCGATAAGGAGTATACCCTGAATTTTACCATGACCCCGGTGCGGGATGAAGAAGATCAGGTCCAGAGTATCTTGATCATTATTCATGATATGACCGCAGTGAAGCGCATGGAAGAGCAGCTTTACCATACCGAGAAGCTGGCATCTTTAGGGCAATTGGCCGCCGGCGTGGCCCACGAGATCAATAACCCCATGGCCATTATCCTGGGGTACACAGACATGCTCCTGGAAAAGACCCCAGAAGGCACCAAAGAATACAAAATCCTCAAGACTATAGAGCGCCAGGGCAATAATTGTAAACGCATCGTGGAAAACCTCATGAGTTTTGCCCGCATGCCCGAAGGCGTCCAATACGATACCGATGTGAATCGCAACATCGAATTGGTCATGGAAGTGGTGCAGAATACGCTCCTCACCAAAAAGATTGAGTTCGAATTAAATCTGGCCCCACATTTGCCTCGGGTGCGGGGCGATGCCGGCCAATTGCAGCAGGTCTTCATGAACCTCATTACCAATGCCGTGAAGGCCATGCCCCATGGCGGCAAATTAACCATTACCACACGTCTTAGCCCTGATGGCAAGAAGGTAGAAATATTGATTACCGACACCGGCGAGGGTATCAGACGGGAGCATCTATCCAAGATTTTTGATCCTTTCTTTACGACCCGTAAGGTGGGCGAGGGGACCGGTCTCGGTCTGTCAGTCAGTTATGCCATTGTCTCCAAATACGGGGGCAACATCTTAGTTTCCAGCAAATCCCAAGCAGAATATGGCGAAGGCAATAGCGGTACCACCTTTACCGTGGTCTTGCCGGTGGTCGAGGCAGGGGAGAAGCATGAATCAGCAAGCCAAACCGAGCTCCAGTAAGATTCTCATAGTAGACGATGAACCCGACATGCTAGAAATGTTGGATATGATAATCACCGATAAGACCAACCATCGGGTCATTACCACCAATAACCCCTTGGAAGTCGGTGAACTTCTGGCAAAAGATAATTTTAATCTGGTTATTACCGATCTTAAAATGCCGGTGATGGATGGCATGGACGTGATTGCCGAGGTCAAAAGCCGGGACCCCGATATCCCGGTGGTGGTCATCACCGCCTTCGGCACCATTGAATCGGCGGAAGAGGCGGTGCGACGCGGCGCCTATGACTTCATCACCAAGCCTTTCCGCAAAGAACAGATTCTGGTGACCATTGAGCGGGCCTTGGATTGGCAGCGGTTAGTAAGGGAGAACCGGGAATTAAAGCGTTCTATGAAAAGTTCCACTACATAAGAGTCATGATATGCATTCGCCCTGATGCCACTATTGGTTGCGGCCACCTCGCCCCCAGAAATTGACCATAAGATGCGGGTATCCAGGGAGGTACGGCAGAACTTGATTTCACCCCAAGCTTGTCGGACACTCATATTAACGTATCTGCCTGTGTCCAAGTTAACGATATAATGTCGAAAGCCATAAAAAATGTCCAGGACAACGCGGTGAGCGTCCTCCGCAAGACCTGGGAAAAGATTACCCGCAGCTTTCGCAGCGAACCAGAGAAGAGTGTCCTGGCGGAGAGGTATGCCCATTTTCAGCGGCTCCTCCATGCCAATAATCAGGTCCTGGCCCTCATGGCCGACATGGAGGAAAAGCTCTCCGGTGATTATCTTTTCGATTTTGAATATATCCGGGCAACAGTCCAACAGATATTGCAGGAAACGGCTGAGCTGGTGGAGGCCTTGAATGGTCTGGGGGACCAACGCTATGATGAGCTCCGCCAGGCCCTGACTAGGATCAAGGAGGACATCGACAGAATCTTAGCCCAACGCCGGGAGATACCGCAGGCGCCCCCTGTGGTTTTCCTAGATGATCCGGCTGCCACCAACGTCGAGGTAGCGGGTGGCAAGGGGGCCAATCTGGCGGAAATGCGCACCAATGGGGTGGTCCCGGTCCCCAATGGCTTTGTGATTACCAGCTATGCCTACAAAATTTTCTTGGATTACAATCAAATAACCCATCATATCGGGGAGCTCCTGAGTTCCTGGAGCATGGCTGATCTGGACAGTCTCAGTCAGGTGAGTCAAGAGCTGAAAGACACCATCCAGGCAGCCCGCATCCCTCCTGACCTGGAACTGGCCCTGGAAGCTGCCTACGACCGGTTGGCAACCCAGGAGGGACACCGCCCCCTCTTGGCGGTGCGCTCCAGCGCCATCGGCGAAGATGTGACTTTTACTTTTGCCGGTCAATACGCCACGTATCTTAATGTCCCCCCGGCTGAGCTGGCGGCCACCTATAAAAAGATCATTGCCAGCTTGTTTACGGCACGGGCGCTCTATTATTATAAAACCAAAGGATTCCGGGAAGAAGAGATGGCCATGGGCGTGGTCGTCATGCCCATGATCGCGGCCCGGGCCAGTGGGGTGTTGTTCAGCCGTCATCCCGAGGGCGAATGGCCAGAAGTGGCCCTCATCAATGCGGTGTGGGGGTTGGGGAAATATGTGGTGGCTGGTACCATTGCCCCAGATCATTATCTGGTTAAGTATCAACCGCCTGGCGTGATCCAAGAGCAGCAAATTCCCCTTAAAAAAGTGATGTTACGCTGCCGGGCCGAGGGTGGGGTAGAGGAAGTGGCTGTGCCCCCGGACCTGCAAGCCCAGCCATGTCTCCAACAACACCATCTCAGCCAATTAATCCAATATGCCCAAGCCTTAGAAAAGCACTTCGGCAAGCCACAGGATATTGAATGGGCCCTGGACGAGGCAGACCGGCTGTGGATTCTGCAATCCCGGCTTCTGAAGATCGCCAGCAAACAACCGACGGTGACCCGGCCTCGGATCGTATCGGGCCACCGCATTTTATTGGATAAGGGAGCTGTAGCCTATCGAGGAGTAGGGGCTGGCCCTGTGGTCTTGGTCCGCAACGATAATGATTTAAAGGACTTCCCACCAGGAGGGGTTCTGGTCTCCCGGCATACCTCTCCCAATTTCGTCACGGTCATGCATCAGGTGGCGGCCATTGTCACGGACGCCGGCAGCCCTACCGGTCATATGGCCCTCTTGGCTCGGGAATTTCGTATTCCCACTATCCTCAATACGGGCATAGCCACCAAGGTGCTGACCCCTGGCATGGAAGTGACGGTGGACGCCGAGTATCGGAACGTCTATGAAGGGATTATTCCGGAGTTACTGCATGCCCCGGCCGCTGACAGCCAGGAGTTGGTAGAGACGCCGGTTTTTCGCACCCTACGGAATGTCTTGCAGAAGGTCATCCCCCTCAACCTCTTGGATCCCCACTCTCCCCATTTTACCCCGGCCCATTGCCAGACACTCCATGATATTGTGCGTTTTGCCCACGAATACTCCATGCGGGAGATGTTCCGGCTCCGGGAGCACGGCGCCAGTGGCGACGCGGTGCTGTTGGAAACCGAGCTGCCTTTTAAGGTCAGTATGGTGGATCTGGGTGGTGGTTTGGCCCGGTCTGGCCAGCGACGGGTGCGGCCGGAGCAGATCCGCTCTCTGCCGTTCCGGGCTTTCTGGGAGGGGGTGGCTGCCATGCGTTGGCCCCAAGCTAAACCCGATAACGTGCCCCGAATCAGTTCGATCTTTGTCAAGACCGACGAACAGATCGCCCAGGGAGAAACTCCCTATCGGGACGAGAGCTTCGTGTTGGTCTCCCACAATTACATGAACTTTAGCATCCACTTGGGTTATCATTTTTCCAACGTGGAGGCCTACGTCAGCGATCAGGTAAACGATAACTACCTGACTTTCCATTTTCATGGCGGCGGCTCCACCCCGGAGCGGCGGGAACGCCGGGTCCGCCTCATCGAGGCCATCATTGATCGCATCGACCTGCACCACCAACGTCACGGCGATATTATCGAAGCACGGTTGGCCAAATATCCGGCCCCGGAAATGCTCCGGCGTCTCACCATCATGGGGAAGCTGACCACTTATACCAAACAACTGGATATGGTCCTCTTTTCTGAGGGCATAGTTGATTGGTATATTAAAGATTTTCTGCGGGAGCATGTGGAAGGGCATTAATAGCACACCACTAGGTTTTTATTTTCTCTTGCCAAGCGCGCTCAGCGGGAGCTGGAATCGGCAGTGAGAGGATGCCAGGATGGCCGCGGCGGCCCCTGCTGCCCCCTCTTCGGGGGAGCCAGTTAAGTCCACAGACCAGGAGAGATAATTATGGCGGCGACGATTATTATTGTGGATGATGAACCGGATCTGTTGGACCTGTTAAAATTGATCCTCACGGAAAAAACCGATTATCGGGTCTTGACCACGACCGATCCCCATGAAGCCCTCGCGTGGTGCCGGGAGTATCAGGGGGATGTTTTCATCAGTGACCTTCGGATGCCCGAGTTAGAGGGGATTGAGCTCCTTAAACTTATGCAGGCCCAAGATTGTACTGTACCATTCATTATCATGACAGCTTACGGGACTATTGAATCTGCCGTGGAGGCCATGCGGCAGGGGGCCTTCGATTACATTACCAAACCCTTCCGGAAAGAGCAGATCCTCATGACCATCCGCAAAGCGCTGGCCAGGCGGCAGGAACTACAGGCCAAAACCGCCGCCACCGCCAAAGAAGATTAGGGGCTGAACTTGGGTATCTTGGCTTGGTTCAGACGCAAACGCCGTCCGGCCACCGTGGGGGGGATGGCGGAATTTCAGAAAAAGTATGAGA
>CAZARS010000103.1:4879-9810 GCA_964487625.1 uncultured Desulfobacca sp. | reverse complement strand
CATAGCGCTCTTGGCAATCCCTCACCTCTTGCTGGGTTTCGGCCAGATGAATGATGAGTCGGGCGTCATACTGTTGGGCCAGGTCCCCGCAGCGTTGCAGGAGGTCAGGGGAGCAAGTATAGACGGCGTGGGGCTGGACGGCAACTTCAATCAAGGGGTCTTCCCGCCAGGTCTGAAGCAGGTGTTCGGTAAACTTGAGGCCGTTGTCTGGCTCCCCATAGTTGGTGGAAGGGAAATCATAGAGGACTTCCCCCACCACAGCCCGCATGCCGCTCTCTTGGGCTGCTTGTGCCACGGCATCGGCGAACAAATACATATCACAAAAGGTGGTGGTCCCCGACAGGATCATTTCCGCTATGGCCAATTTGGTCCCCCAATAGACCAGATCCCGGGTCAAGAGCCTCTCGGCGGGAAACATGTGCTGGGTGAGCCAGATCTCCAATGGCAAGTCATCGGCCAACCCCCGGAAACAGGTCATGGCAGCATGGGTGTGGGCATTGATCAGACCGGGCAACAGGAAGTCCGTCGGATGTGACAGAATAGACTTGGCTGGCCACTGTTGGGATAATTCCCGCCGGGGCCCTACCGCGATAATGGTGTCGCCCCGGACCGCCACGGCGCCATCCTCAATGATGTCGCCGGCCGGGTTCATAGTGATAACAGTGCCGGCCGCAATGAGCCAATCCACAGGTTCAGCTAAGTTAGGAGCAGCAGTCACGCGATTTATCCTCAACATACTTGCGCAACAGGTTGATTACGGTTTTTTTACAGGCTTTTTATTATTATTGGGCGTTGCCTTGGCAGGTGGGGGTTCGGCCTCGACCGCAAGTGGGGCCGCCGGTGGGCCCAACTTGCCCTGGAGATAGACCTCATGAAAACGGGGGGCAGAGCCGGCCGGGACATTGAGCTTATATACTCCTGGCGGCAAGACGGCCGTTTGCAGCCGGGGGTTGAGCCGCCGGATCATCTTATAATAGGTCCCACAGGCCGCGGCCAAATCACGTAGGTGGAGTTCTTTGCCCAAAACAAATTCTATCTGATCCGGCTGGAGGGGGGCATAAAGATCTTCCGGGGGAATCTGATAGCCATAGCGAGTGGGATCGCCCACAATAATTTTCGCAGCAATAATCCGTAGGACATAGCGGTCCGTTTCGTCGGGGAGGTCCAGATGATAGTAATTGGCGGTCCCCTGTTCTTTAATAGCCTTGCGCAGACGGCCCTCGCCACAATTATAGGCGGCCAAGGCCAGGGGCCAATCCTGAAACTCCCGATGGAGGGTTTTGAGATACATCAGGGCCGCTTCCGTGGCCCTTTGGAAATCGAACCGGTCGTCGATTTTGGCATCAGTTTTTAAGAAAAAGCGGTTGGCTGCGGGTTTCATGAACTGCCAGGGGCCGCTGGCACCACCGCTGGAGCGGGCCTCGAGACGCAGGTCGCTTTCCACCAGGACCACGTATTTCAGATCATCCGGCAACTTGGCTTCCCGCAGGCGCTTTTCTAAGTAAGGGAAATACCGGGCCGCCCGTTTCAACCAGAGGGTGGTTTGAGTTCGGCTCCAGAGAATGATGGTAAACTCCCGATCCAGGTCCTCCCGAACCTCCGGCTCGTGCAACGGGACCGGCTCACCGCAGAAACTCACCCGTTCAGGTAACGGATAATAAGCCTGCAAAGGCAGGCTAAGCTCTGCCCCGGTCGACCTCGGGTCACCCTGGGCCAGGGCGGTCTGGCCGGTTAGGATTATTGCCAGGAGTAACCCGAAAAGCAGTAATACCCTTCCAGACGGCGGATGGCGCCTCTGGCTGGAAGCGCCAACGAAACATGGGGTTAAACCGACAAGATGCATGGAATGATTCCTTTGACCCGACTCAGCTCCAGGTATAATTTATATCATGGCCTACGGCCTCTGTCTTGGTTTTTTGCCCCCCTTGAGCTCAAACCTATGGGCGCGCCGCTCTCCCAATAGCCTATGGGACCCACAGGGACTTTTCCGCCTTATAACTCCCACCATCTGGCCCGCCAGAGCCTTGGGACTGAGGATCGGCAGGAGCTCTCCCTGGGGTATTCCAGAAATGCTGGCCCTAGTCCAAAGTCAGGGGTATGGGGCCGAGTTGATCTATGGTTGGCGGCGACCAGCGAGGTTGGTCGTCCCTGTCCAGGAGACGGGCCCGGATCCCCTCCAGGTAATCGGGATGCCGCACCAGGAATGCCGCCGCCTTGGCCTCGGCCGCAAAGACTTGCGCCAGGGGCCGACCCTCATTGTGACGGAGCAGGAGCAAAGTTACCGCCAAGGCGGTGGGGGAGCGTTCAGCCAATCGTTCCCAGACCTCTCGGCAGACCAGACTGTCTGTGAAACAGGTATTTAAAGAGGCGATGAGCTCCCCCAGGGTCTCTTTGCCGCGGAAATGGCGGGCTACCCAGTCATCCAGGGGGCAGGGAAGGGTAGGGGGCTCTTCCCAGAAAATATTCAGCTCTTGGCGCAGAAGGTTGGCCCCGGCCTGGCGGGAAGGGGGCAGAGGTAGCTTGAAGCTTGCCAAGGCATCTTTGATGAGGGGGAGATGGGAGGCGCGGGTATAAGCAGTGGCCAGCCCCAATCGTACCGTTTCCCCTCCCTGGATTTCATAGCCGGTCAGGGCCAAGAATTCCGGATAACCAGGAGGGCATTGGCGGAAGAGCCAACCGGTGGCCCCGACGTCGGGGAAAAAACCGATGCGGGTTTCCGGCAAAGCCATCCGGGTCTGAGGGGTGGCGATGACTAAATCAGCCCCAGCGGCCAGGCCCAAGCCGCCGCCCATGACGATGCCATGGGCCAGGACCACCACCGGTTTGGGAAATTCATGGATGGTTAAATCCAAGGCATATTCTTCCTGGAAAAACCGATCGGCTTGCTCGGGTTCCCCGGCTCGGACGGCCTCGGCGAGAACCTTCAGATCAGCCCCGGCGCAAAAGCCGCGCTCGCCGGCTCCTGTCAGGAGCACTGCCCGGATGTGAGCCTCGGTCTGGGCCACCTCGAAGGCGGCGCGCAGCAAGCGCACCATCTCGAGATCGAGGCTATTAATGACACGGGGGCGGTTGAGGGTAACCATGAGAATATGGCCCTCCAGCGACATGACCACGGGACTTCTCAGACTGGTCGGAGCTATCATCCTGATGACCTTGACCTATACCACCTTGCCCCGCCTCAAGGCCCGACTTGGGAACTGCGGCACTACCCGCAAGGGTGCCAGCTAAGGCGGATCTTGGGAGTGGTTGGATTGTATCATATTGGCGCTCAGGGCACACCCTCATCCTGGTTTGGCGGCTTGACCTGGGTTTCGTTGAGACACTGCAGAACCTGAGCCAGAATCCTGGCCTGGACCTCCGCCTCACTGCCGCTGGCATCGATCCGACAGAGCTGGGGAAAGTGCAAACGATCATAGATGGCTGCTACTTTTGCCAAGTAGCCGATCTCTTCAAAGGTATCCGCGTTGGCCCTTCGCTGGGCCAGGCGCTGGATCCTTTCCTCGGGGGATACTTCCAAGAGGATGACGAGATCGGGTTCGGGCGCGAACTCGGCATGTTGGGCCGCTATTTCCCCCGGATCCAGACCCAGAGCCCCCTGATAAGCCATGGAGGAATAGTAATAGCGATCGCTAATAACAATATGGCCGGCCGCCAAGGCCGGCCGGATTACCTGCTGGACATGGTCCCGTCTATCCTCCAGGAAAAGGGCGAGCTCCTCACGGGGCGTCACTGCCTGGCGGCGGCCTTGCCGGAGTTGGCGGATCTGTTGGCCGAAAGGGCCAGCGGTAGGCTCTTTGGTGAGGACGACCGGCCAGCCCCGGCGCCGCAGGTTGGCAGCCAAAAGGTGGGCCTGAGTGGTTTTCCCCACTCCGTCCAGCCCTTCCAACACGATGAGGCGGCCCGGTAGTTTCCGGGTGGTTGGGGCCATGGTTATCCCTCGGGCCAAAATATTTCAGGCGATATCATACCACAGAGGGGAAGCTGGGGGAACCGCACTTTGGGCTGCGCCAGGAGTGGGCAAGAAAATACGAGGGGGTGGACGGGAACCGACGGGAAATCCGTTCCCAGCCCCGGGGCGCAATATTGACAACCGGCCGCTGAAAAGATACTATTAATGTCGTTGAGGGAAAAGTTTGTGAATTTGCGTCAAAAAATGATCTTAAAGCGCCTGGCCCCTGATCTGGCGCGCATTAATCAGGCTCTCAGCGGCAATCTGGCCACCCACGTCGATCTTATCTCCAAGGTCTGGGAACACATTCGCATCTCTGGGGGCAAGCGCATCCGGCCCTTGCTGTTTCTCTTATCAGCCCGGATGTGCGGCTGTCAGGAAGATCATCTCCCTGAAATTTCCACCATTTTTGAATATCTCCACGCCGCCACGCTTCTCCATGACGACGTTGTGGACGCCGCCACCATCCGCCGGGGCCAATCCTCGGCCAACACGATCTGGGGCAATCAGGCCGTCATCCTGGTGGGCGATTTCCTGCTCTCCAAGGCCCTGAGCATCGCTGTGGCCACCAAAAACATCCGAGTCATGGAGGTATTGGCCCAGACCACTACCTTTATGGCGGAAGGTGAGGTCCTGCAGTTGGTGAATACCGGTCGTTTGGATATGACCGAGGCCGAATATTTTGACGTAATCACCCGCAAGACCGCTAAACTCATGGCCGCGGCCTGTCAGATCGGCGCCCTCTTGGGGAACGTGAGCCCGGCCCACGAGCAGGCCATGGCTGAGTTTGGCCTGAATCTCGGCATCACCTTTCAATTAGTGGACGATATCCTCGACTACACCGGCGATCCCCAGGAGATGGGCAAACCTGTCTGTAATGACCTCAAAGAGGGCAAAATCACCTTGCCTTTTATCCATGCTCTGGCGAATGCCACCCCTGAAGAAAAAGAGCATCTGAAACGGCTGGTGAGGGAAAGCGATG
>CAZARS010000103.1:4634-4858 GCA_964487625.1 uncultured Desulfobacca sp. | reverse complement strand
AAGTTGGCCAAGGAGCTCCTGCCCATCCTTGATAAATACGGTTCCCTCACCTATACCCGGCAGTTGGCCCGCCAATACACCATAGCAGCCCAACAGAATTTAGAGGTGTTTCCACCCTCCCGGGAAAAGGACCTCTTTCTGGAGATCACTGATTACCTTTATCACCGCACGGCCTAAGGATCTCAAGCCTCGGGAGCATCCCCCTTTACTTGCTTTTCCAGGGC
>CAZARS010000103.1:0-4611 GCA_964487625.1 uncultured Desulfobacca sp. | reverse complement strand
GCTTTCAACTCAGCCCGGCGGACCAGGGCCATCTCATCCACCAATTTGCCGACAAAATCCTTTACCTTATCCCAGAAGGCACTCTGTTCCGCTTTGGCTTTTTCCCATAATTCTTCCACGGCCTGTGAGCTTTCCTGCCGGGTCAATTCGCCTCGTTTGACCATCTCTTCCACGAGGTTTTCGATTTTTTCCTTGGTATAGTCAAAGACGCCGAGGCCGAAGTGAATGGTTTTTTTGAGGAAATCGTCCATACAACCTCCTGTTGACCGCCATGGCGGTCTGCTCTTGGTGACTGTGTTTGTTGTTTGGCTTGCCTCAGGCACCGCGATCTACGGGTCCCGGGATTAAACCTCAAGCCGCAGACCATCTTCTGCCAGGATGATGGGTCCGGAGTATGTCTGCTGGCAGGCTGCGGTCATATCTACGTCATCGCAGGGCGGATAGAAATGGGTTAGGACCAATCGCGCGACCTGAGCCTGGGCAGCCAGGCGGCCAGCCTCGACCGGGGTCAGATGGCCTGGCACTTTAAAGGGATTCGCAGCTTCCAGAATGAGCAGGTCGGCGTTACGGGCCAAGGCAATCAAGCTCTCGCTCCAATCGGTATCCCCGGAATAAACCACCTTCCGGCCAGCGTGCTCAACCCGGAAGGCCAAGCTGGTGGCCAGATGCTGGACCGGCGCAGTACGGATAATCACATCTCCCAATTCCACCTGGCCTTCCCGGTCCACGGGCATTTCCTGAACGTGCACCAAGCCGGCCGGTGGTTGGACCCATTCACCCCAGGCCCCCATTAACTTTTGGTGCCAGTCCTGAAAACCTTGGGCCGCCAAGAGATGCACCGGCGCCCGGCGGGTATAGCCCAACTGATAGCGGCTGGCAAAAAAGAAGGCCACCAGATCGGTGCTATGATCAGGGTGATGATGGCTCAGACAGAGGATATCGATTGCGTTGAAGTTAAGGCCATACTGAAGCATGGCCCGCAAGGTCCCCGGCCCGATATCCAGGAGCAGAACACGGTCGCCGGCCCGGATACCCACGGCCGGAGAACCTCGCCGCTGGGAGGGCACGCCGGTCCCCGAGCCGATGATGATGACTTCCATGGGGCTGCCAGCCGTCATTAAGCCCCGTCCACGTGGCCCATTTCTTTAATGAAATACCAATCTGCCGGGTCAACCAGATAGTTGCGGTAGTCGGCCAAGAAATTGTAATGGCCCCGTTCTTCGTTGACGAGACTCAGGAGGAAGCGCCGTTCTTTGGGATCCTTGGCTTGGCGGGCCAGTTTCTGGTAGAATTCGATGCTCTTGGATTCCATCTGCATGCCGATTTCCAGGGCTTTGAGGTCATCGGCATCCCCGGCCGCCATATTGCCCTTGGCCAAAGCGGCTGAGAAGATGCGGGGATCTTCGGCCGGCGGGGTAAACTCGCACATGGACTCCGTCCACTGGGGGTCTTTCTCCAGGGCGTCATAAATTTCCTGGATCCGTTTAATGTGATAGACTTCACCATTGGCCAGATACTGGAAGATCTCCTTGGTCCCTTCACTCTTGGCTTTGAGGGCGGCTTCCTCATAAAACTTTTTGCCGTCCTGCTCCATCTGGATGGCAGTCCGCAGGTCATTTAAAATGAGGCATTCCGTTGCTGCCATATCTTTTCCCTCGCTATCCAATAATCTCAGCTCGGCAGGAACAGCATCTTGCCGAAAGCTGGTAATTGCAATATAGTAAGTCTATGCAGATCGCGCAATTCCTGCCAGTGTTTTTGGTGCAAAAATGACGCCGCAACGTCTTCACCACCTGTTTCGCGAGGTGTTGCCTGAGCCGGTCGAGCTGGGGGCCGGCATCCCAGCCGCAGTGCTCCTGCCCCTCTTTTTCCGCGCCGGCGAACTTAATTTATTGTTTACCCAACGGACTGAATGGGTCAAACAGCATCGGGGCCAGATCTCTTTCCCTGGGGGTGTGCATGACCCTGAGGATGATAATTTCTTGACCACCGCCTTGCGGGAAGCTGACGAAGAGATTGGTTTGGCCCCTGCGGATGTGGAAGTCTTGGGCTTCCTCAACTCCACCCTCACTACCACCGGCTTTTTGGTACACAGTTTTGTGGGTCTGATCCCCTATCCATATCCTTTCCGCCTCAACCGCCGGGAAGTGGCCAGCATCCTGACATTCCCGGTCCAGCAACTCCTGGAACCCGAGCGCTGGCGGGTGGGCCCCCATGTCTGGCAGGGACAGTGCCACCAGGTATATTTTTGCGATCTAACAGGCGCCACCATCTGGGGGGCCACTGCCCGGATCCTCGTTGACTTCCTCACGATCCTCGACCCCACCTTCCCTGGGGCAAACCTCGCCACGGACCGTGCACGGCTAAAAGACCTCTGATTCGAGCCGCCAGCGTCAGCGAGGGGCTAATTTTAAGCGTGCCCCAGAAGATCAGCGGCCTGCTGGAATTTTTCTCCGACTGTTTACCACTGCCCCCTCCTGAAATTCTCCCAAAAATTTTTTTGAGGCAGCCTTGACAGGCAGATCTCAGATCATTAATTTAAAAATCAATAATAGGATTTATTATTATTTAAGAAGCCATGAAACGCCATAGTCGCCAAAGAGACATTATTTTAGAGGAAGTACGGCGGGGCAAAAACCACCCCTCAGCCCAAGAGGTATTTGATCGGGTGCGACCGCGTCTTCCCAAGATCAGCCTGGGGACGGTTTATCGCAATCTCGAGCAGTTGGCCGCCCATGGGATGATCCGTAAATTGGAATTGCCCGGGGACCAACGGCGCTTCGATGGAGACCTTTCCGAGCATTACCATGTGCGGTGTCTGGTCTGTGGGCGGGTGGACGATGTCCCCGGCCCCCCCTTGCTGCAGGCCCAACACTATCAGGACCTGATGGAGGATTATACCATCCTGGGTCATCATCTTGAATTTATTGGCATCTGCCCTCGCTGTCGCCAGGCCACAGCTGCCCAGCCCACGGAAAAGTAAAAATCATGGCCGTCTCTGCTCTGGAGTTATTTAAAAAGTTGCCCAAAACCAATTGTCAGGAATGTGGCTACCCCACCTGCCTGGCCTTTGCCACCCAAGTCGTGGTGGACGGCGTGGCCTTAGAAAAATGCCCTTATCTGCCCGATGCAGTTAAGGCCTTAGCCGGGCTCATTAAAGATCAACAGGACAATGGCGTCGGGCGTCGCCGTGATCAGTTATCCATTGCCCTGAAATTCTTGCAGGAAAAAGTGGCGCCGGTGGATTTTGCCGCTGTGGCCCAAAACCTGGGGGCAAAGTATGGGGAAGAGGACGGCAGGCCGTACCTGATGTTCCCGTATTTTTGCCGGCCCGTGCGGGTGTTTAAAGATGACATCCAATATGGTCAGGGTTTCCAGCCTAATCCCTGGGACGCCATCCTCCTTTATAATTATGTCACCTCCGGAGGGCACCGCCGGCCGGCGGGGACGTGGGTGAAATTTCCGGAACTGCCCAATTCCGTTTCCAAGACTAAGACGCTCTTGCGGCTGCAGAAGCAGTTAGCTGAGGCCGTAACCGGCAAGGTGAGCGCTTTTTTCCGACGGGCCCGGGAGCTGGGCGGAGAGCCGGTGAAGATGGCCCAGGAAGCCACGGGCCAATTTCTCTTTCACCCTCTCCCCAATCTACCTGTCTTGCTGGTATTCCATGAAGCCGAGCCCGAGGAGAATTTTGCCGCCGAGGTCCATTTCCTCTTTGATGCCCAGGTGATGGATTACCTCGATCTGGAGTCCCTGCTCTTTTTAGTGGAGCGGCTTATTGAGCAGATAACGGAACGGTTGGTTTAAAAATTGTGACCGCCGCAGCGAGGGAATTGCCATGCCAAAATGCCCGGTTTGTGGTTCCACCAGGTTCTATGTGAAAGATCCTACTGACGAATATGAGACCTACGAATTTAACTTGGAAAATGGCCAGCCGGTTTTTCTGGCGGAAAACCAGGAACTGCTGCCGGAGACCGAGAGTTTCTGTCAGCGCTGTTCCTGGCATGGTCCGTGGAGGGTGCTATGCCGCGGGTAACCATATTCCGGCCGTATCCCTTTCAGGTAGGGCAGAAGATCACCATCGAAGGTGGCCCCCGCCGGGGGGATTGGGAGGTTATCGGTATCACCGCTACCCACGTCAGACTGAAATGTCCGGTCTCTTTCCGAGAGTTTGAATGGCCGTTGTTCTGCTATGTGGTGGCGGAAAAAGACATCGAACCTTGGCCCCAGCCGCATTAATATTTTTTACCAAGCACAATCAATTGAAGGAGGAACATTATGTCGAAAACCATGGAACATCTGAAAGAAGCCTTTGCCGGTGAGTCCCAGGCGAATCGCAAGTATCTGGCCTTTGCCAAAAAAGCTGACCAGGAAGGGTATCCCATGGCTGCCCGTCTGTTCCGGGCGGCTGCTGCGGCCGAAACCGTCCATGCCCATGCCCACCTGAAGGTTATGGGCGGCATTAAATCCACTAAGGAAAACCTGTTGGAAGCCATCGCCGGGGAAACCCACGAGTTCAAGAGTATGTATCCTCAGATGATTGCCGATGCCAAGGCCGAAGGGAATACCCAAGCCGAACGCTCCTTTACCTATGCCAATGAGGTGGAAAAAATT